>DRJC01000023.1 GCA_011052365.1 Ignavibacteria bacterium | reverse complement strand
GAATTATCAATTAAAGTTTGACCATTTAAAAGTGTACAACAATTTAACATAAGACGGCTATCCTGATGTTGCCCACTATCAGAATTATGTTATAAGTAATACCTGCTATATTTGTATGGACAGACTTAAAAGAATAGTTTATTTCAATTAAATAAATTAGCTTTATAATTCTTAATAAGTGCTATCAGTAGAAATAAAAATATCACAAATCCTAAACCACCCAAAATAATGTGATATAATTCTTTACCAAATGAGCTAATAAAAATTATAAATGACACTAATGTGACTAACGAAAGGATTGTTAAAATGACCGCTTTCATATTATCTTCTTTCAAATTAAAAGAAATTTTATTTGTTTTCTTAATTAATATAAGGAGAGGTGGAGAATAACATCAAGGTAAAAAAAATATTTTACAATAACTTAATAAAACATCCCCTTCAGCAGACTCATCAATTCTTTACGTCCCCTCTTTGTAATTGATGAAAAAACCAAAAGATTTTCACCAAAGACCAAATAGGGATAGTGTTCTATAATTCTTTTTTTTGCCTGTGCTAATTGAGATTGATTTAATTTATCTATCTTATTTAATATTACTATATAAGGTGTGGATGATGTTTTAAGTAAAGCATTCAGTTTATCGTCAAGCTCCGTTGGCTTGTGGCGACTGTCAATTAAATGGAATGCTAATTCTACAGATTTTGAACTACGCAAGAAACTTTCAACTAACTTCGCCCATTTTTCTCTTTCTGCTTTACTTATTTTTGCATAACCGTAACCCGGTAAATCCACCAGTTTATATTTTTCGTCGATTAAATAATAGTTTATTGAACGTGTTTTGCCTGGTGTGGAACTTGTCTTTGCAAATTTTTTTCTGTTAAGCAGCGTGTTGATGAGAGTTGACTTGCCGACATTTGACCTACCGCAGAATATTATTTCGGGTTTATCGCTTT
Organism: Ignavibacteria bacterium; assembly: GCA_011052365.1. Lineage (GTDB taxonomy): Bacteria > Bacteroidota > Ignavibacteria > Ignavibacteriales > Ignavibacteriaceae. Next base: position 36,603 of record DRJC01000023.1, on the reverse strand, counting down.
TATCAAATTGCTTTACTGTATATGCTGATTTAAGAAATTCTAATTGTTTGAACATAGAAAAAAAAAGAGCAACCGGTAATACCTGTCACTCTTTGTTAAAATTTATTTCTAAAAAATTATTTTTCTTCAGATGTAGAATCTTTTTCCGGCGTTTCTTCAGCAGGTGTTTCCTCAATAACTTTTGCTTCTTCTACATCTTCCTTGTCTGTTTTCTTAGCTTTAGCTTCTTCCTTTTGAGGTTTTTCTTTTTTTGCTTTTGATTCTTTTTTCTCCTCTTTTGCTTCAGCTTTTTCTTTCTTTTTTACTTTTTCTTCTTTGGTTTCTTTTTTCTCTTCGGCAGCTTTATTTATAACATCGTTATAATCAACCAATTCAATAATCGCCATTCTTGCAGCATCACCTTTACGAGAACCTATTTTTACAACCCTGGTATAACCACCGGGTCTGTCGCCGATTTTAACAACTATTTCATTGAACAATTCTTTAACTACTTCTTTATCGTGAAGAACACGCATTACTTGTCTTTGATTGTGGAGATCACCTTTCCTTGCTTTTGTGATCAATGCCTCTACGTAGCCCCTGGTTTCTTTTGCTTTTGCTAAAGTAGTTTTTATTCTTTTATGTCTTAACAAAGAAGTTGCAAGCGAACTTAATAATGCAGCTCTGTGGCTTGCTGTTCTTCCTAATTTTCTTCCCTTTACTCTGTGTCTCATTAATCAACCTTTTACAATATTTAATTTGATTCTACTTCATCATTGATATAACTGTCAACGTCCATTCCAAATTCCAATCCGAAATTTTCGACAATTTCCATCAATTCTGCAAGAGATTTCCTTCCAAAATTTCTAAACTTTAACATTTCCGATTCATCTTTTCTTACTAAATCACCCAGTATATTTATATCTGCAGATTTTAAGCAATTATGTGAACGTACGCTCAACTCTAAGTCATCAACATTTGTAAGAAGAATCTTTTTAATCCTATCTCTTTCACTGTCTTTCTGACTAACAGCTTGTTCTTCTTCCTGATCAATATCAAAATTAATAAACAACTGTATGTGATCTCTTAAAACTTTTGCTGCTTCTGTAAGAGCATCTTCCGGTGTAATCGATCCATCGGTTTCTACTTCGAGAATCAGTTTTTCGCAATCGTTTCTGTCACCAATTCTAACATTTTCAATATCATATTTTACATTAGTTACCGGTGTAAATATTGAATCAATTGGGATAACACCGATAGTTTGTTCCGGTGATGTGTTCTGAATTGCAGGCACATAACCGTAACCTTTGCCAACGGTAATTTCAACATCAAACTTTGCTTTTTTGTTTAAAGTAGCAATATGAAGTTCCGGATTTAATATTTCCACATCAGAACTGTTTTTTTGAAGATCCGCAGCAGTAAATTCACCTTCACCGTCAAATGAAAATTTTATGGTTCCAGGTTTTTTCTCCAATAATTTTGCTCTAACTTGCTTTAGATTTAATATGATTTCGGAAACATCTTCAACAACACCTTCAATTGTAGTAAACTCGTGTAACACTCCAGTAAATTTTACAGAAGTGATGGCTGCACCCGGTAAAGAAGAAATAAGAACTCTTCTTAACGAATTACCAAGTGTAACCCCGTAACCTCTTTCCAAAGGTTGAAGTAAAAATTTTCCGTATGTATTAGTATAACTTGATTCATCAAGTACTACTAAATCAGGTATTCTTAAACTTGAAACACTCATTTGTTAATCCTTTAACAATAATCTTAAAAATTTATTTTACTTTGAATATAGCTCAACTACCAATTGTTCATTAGCATTAAGCGGTACATCAGCCCTCTCCGGTACTTCAACAAATGTTCCTGACAAAGCAGCTTTATCAACTGTTAACCAGGAATATGTGTTGTCTTTAATTCTTTTTAATGAATTATGAATAAGATCTAATTTTTTACTCTTATCTCTAACCTGCATAACCTCACCGGGTGTTACAATATAGGATGGAATATCAACTATTACATCATTAACAGTAAGATGCCTGTGACGTATTAACTGCCTTGCCTGCTTTCTTGATGATGCAAATCCTAATCGATAAACAACATTATCCAATCTTCTTTCCAATAATTTTACAAGGTTTTCACCCGTAATACCTTTTTGTTTATTGGCTTTAAAAAAATAATTTTTAAACTGTGTTTCCAACAGTCCGTAAATTCTTTTAATTTTCTGCTTTTCTCTCAACTGAATACCATATTCAGAAATTTTGGTTCTTCTTGAATTACCGTGTTCTCCGGGTGGGTAATTCTTTGTTTCGATAGGACATTTTTCAGTAAAACATTTTTGACCTTTCAAGAAAAGTTTTTCTTTTTCTCTTCTACACAATTTGCATACTGAATCTTTATATCTTGCCATTAAATTAAATCTCCAAAAATAAATTATACTCTTCTTTTCTTAGGTGGTCTACAGCCGTTATGAGGTATTGGTGTTATATCTTTAATAGAACTTATTGCCAAACCTGCTGTATTTAAAGCTCTTATTGCAGCCTCACGTCCTGACCCGGGACCCTTTACAAATACTTCAACTCTTCTTAATCCAAGATCATAAGCTTCTTTAGCTGCAGCTTGTGCCGAGACTTGTGCTGCAAAGGGAGTGTTTTTTCTTGATCCTTTAAACCCGTTTTTTCCCGCCGAAGACCACGAAATAGTATTCCCATAAATATCAGTTATTGTTACCATAACATTGTTGAAGGTTGCTTTTATATGTGCAACACCATTTGCATCAACATGTGCTTTCTTTTTTGTACGTTTATTTACCTTTGCCAAATGCTTGCCTCCGATGAATCAAATTTTATTTCTTAGTAGCTGCTTTCTTTTTACCTGCAACCGTTTTTTTCTTGCCTTTACGTGTACGGGAATTTGTACGTGTTCTTTGTCCTCTTACAGGTAGACCTCTTCTGTGTCTAATACCACGGTATGTACCAATATCCATCAATCTTTTAATGTTTTGTTGTACATCCGAACGTAATGCACCTTCAACTCTGAAGTCTGCTTGAAGTATTGCTCTAATTTGTGCAACATCTTCTTCAGTTAAGTCGGCTACTTTTTTATCAAAATCAATTTTAGCTTTTTCTAAAATATCTGCAGATACACTTTTACCAATACCAAAAATGTATTGAAGTCCAAAGAGTACCTTTTTATTTTTAGGTAAATCAACACCAGCTATACGAGCCAAAATAATCTCCTTATTTTTTTATCAGCCTTGACGCTGTTTATGTTTTTTGTTTTTACAGATAACCCTTACAACGCCTTTGCGCTTTACAATTTTACAGTTATCACATATTTTCTTGACCGATGCTCTAACCTTCATAGAGTCTCCATTATTTATATCTATAAGTAATTCTGCCCTTAGTTAAATCATAAGGTGACATTTCAATTGAAACCTTATCTCCAACCAGGATCTTTATAAAATGCATTCTCATTTTCCCGGAAATATGTGCCAATATTTCGTGCTCGTTATCAAGTTTCACCTTGAAATGTGCATTTGGTAGTGTCTCTAAAACAACACCGTCAACTTTTATTGGTCCTTGTTTTGCCATTATATTATAGTCAAAATTTCCGGTTTATTATCCGTTATTAAAATCGAATGCTCAAAATGAGCTGATGGTGAACCGTCTTCAGTTAATATAGTCCATCCGTCATCTGCTTGTATTACATTGTATTTTCCTATGTTTATCATAGGTTCAATAGCAATAGTCATATTTTTCTTTAATTTTGCTCCTGTCCCTTTTCTTCCAAAATTAGGAACAGCAGGGTCTTCGTGTAAATGTTTACCGACACCGTGTCCGCAAAGGTCTCTTACAACAGAAAAACCTTTCGCTTCAACATAGCTTTGAACAGCGTAAGAAATATCGTGAACACGATTTTCGTCAACCGCCTGTTCTATACCGAGATAAAGAGATTTTTCGGTTACTTCCATCAATTCCTTTTTCTCATCTGAAATTTCTCCTACTGCAACTGAGAGAGCTGCATCACCGTAAAAACCGTCTTTGTAAACTCCTACATCAAGAGCAATTATTTCACCATTTTTAAGAACTCTGTTTCCGGGTATCCCGTGAACAACTTCATCATCAACCGAAGCACAGATTGAAGCAGGATAATCTATTGAACCTCCGCCCTGTGAATATCCTTTGAACGCTGCCTTTGCATTGTTACTAAGAATATAGTCTTCAGCAATTACGTCCAATTCACCGGTTGTAACACCCGGTCTAACATTTTTTTTAAGAAGCTGCAATGTTTCCGCTACTATTTTGCAGCTTTCACGTATATAATCAATCTCTTTTTTAGTCTTAATATAAATCAAAATCTAAACTTTATCTCCGGGCTTTTGTCTTGCCCGTTTTCATAAATCCGTCATAATGTCTCATCAACAAGTGAGATTCAACTTGCTGCAGAGTATCCAATGCAACACCAACAATAATCAACAAACTTGTTCCACCAAAAAACTGTGCAAATTGGCCTGAGACACCGTAAGCTGAAACAAAAGCAGGCAATATTGCCACAATGGCTAAAAAGAATGAACCCGGAAGGGTTATCTTTGTTAAAATATTATCAATAAATTCCGAAGTTTGCTTACCTGGTCTGACACCTGGAATAAATCCACCCTGTTTTTTCATATTATCTGCAACATCCTTTGGATTAAATGAAATTGCAGTATAAAAATAAGTAAAGAAGATAATCATCAATGCATAAATAAATGAATATACAGGTGACGTATAAACAAAATATCTGCTCAAACTTTGTAAGAACTCATTGTTTGGGAAAAACGATAAAACAGTGTTCGGTATAAACATAATTGACTGTGCAAAAATAATCGGCATAACTCCGGCTGTATTTACACGCAAAGGAATATATTGGGTTACACCGCCATAAACTTTTCTACCGACTACCCTCTTGGCATATTGAACGGGGATCCTCCGGGTTCCTTGTGTTACCAAAACAACACCCGCAATTATAAACACCATAAATACAAGTATAACAATTTCAATTACCAAGCTCCTGGTTCCGGCAGCAATCAGCCTATATTCATCGAGCATGGCAAAAGGGAATCTATCTATAATACCAATAAATATTATAAGCGAAATACCGTTACCGATTCCTTTATCAGTAATCTGTTCACCAAGCCACATCATAAACACCGTGCCTGATGTAAGAATAAGAATAGTAGAAACCGTCCACATCATTCCTTGCACACCTACAGGAATAATTGGTGCACCCTGCACATTAATATTTAGTAATCTTATAGTTACGCCCCAAGCTTGTAAAACGGAAATTAAAACTGTTCCGTAACGAGTAAGCTGTGTTATTTTCTTGTTACCTTCTTCGCCTTCCTGCTGCAATTTCTGGAAATAAGGAACAACAGCTCCCATTAACTGAATTATAATTGAAGCTGAAATATACGGCATGATACCAAGAGCAAAAATAGCTGCATTAGAAAAAGCACCGCCCACAAACATATCATATAATCCGAAAAGATTATCCGTTGTTTGGTTCCTGGTACTTGCTGCTAATAATGATGCATCAACACCGGGTATAGTAACATGAGCGCCAATTCTTACAATAACTAAAAGAGCTAAAGTGTAAATAATTCTTTGACGAAGATCGTGTATCTTAAAAACGTTTCTGAATGAATCAGTAAATTTTGACATATTCTACCGAATTATACTTTTTTTATTGTACCGCCTGCGGCTTCAATTTTTTCTTTTGCTGATTGACTAAAAGCATTTACTTCAATTTGAAGTTTACTCTTAATTTTTCCATTACCTAAAACCTTTACAGGCTGTTTGTTATTTGAGACAAGTCCTACGGATTTTAATGTATCTATATTAACCAAGCCTTCTTTTAACTTTTTGTCTTCTACCAATTTTTGAAGAGAGTTAAGATTTACAACCTGATAATAAACTTTAAAAATATTAGTAAACCCAAATTTAGGTACACGTCTTTGTAAAGGCATCTGACCGCCTTCAAACCAAGCTTTATGCTTTGCACCTGAACGTGACATTTGTCCGTTGCTTCCTCTTGTTGCAGTTTTACCTCTACCGGAACCTGCTCCTCTTGCAACTCTTTTTCTGTTTCTTCTAGAACCTTTTGCGTACTTAAGATTACTTAAAATGTCCATAATTAACCCTTACTTGCCTTCTTTATTTCCTCTACAGTTACGAGATGAATCACTTTATTTATCATTCCTCTTATTTGAGGAGTATCGTTGTGAATTTTTTCCCAGTTTGGTCTGCCAAGACCCAATGCTTCAATAGTAAGCTTTTGATCTTTAGGTCTGTCTATTACACTTCGTATTTGTTTTACTTTTATTTTACTCATTTCTTCCTCAATTAAGCAGTGAATAAATCACTTATGCTCAAGCCTCTTTTGTAAGCCATCTTTTTTGCATCTGTTAAAGCAAGTAAACCGTTTAAAGTAGCTTTAACTTGATTGTGAGAATTACTTGAACCCAATGATTTTGTTAATATATCCTGCACACCGGCTGCTTCCAAAACTGCACGAACACCGCCGCCTGCAATAAGACCTGTACCGGGTGAAGCAGGTTTTAACAAAACTTTTCCTGCACCGTACTTACCAATAATTTTATGCGGTATTGTTCCTTTGTGAAGTGAAATTTTTACAAGGCTTTTCTTTGCATCATCAATTCCTTTGGAAATTGCATCAGTAACTTCGTTAGCTTTACCTAATCCAACGCCGAGAATACCCTCACTATTTCCTACAACTACAATGGCATTAAAGCTAAATCTTCTTCCACCTTTTACAACTTTAGCTACCCTATTAATTTCTACAACTTTTTCTTTTAAGTTTTCTACGTCCGTTGCTTTAATTGGTTTCAATTTTTCTCTCTAATAATTTTTTTTAATTTCTATTAATTTGAATTATATTTTTCCCCAGATTTTTAGCTGCCGGGAGAGGATTCGAACCTCTACAGACGCCTCCAAAGGGCGTAGTCCTGCCATTAGACGACCCGGCAAAACTGGAAATTCCACTCATTAAAACTTTAGTCCTCCTTCACGGGCACCGTCAGCTAAGGCTTGAACCCGTCCATGATATTTATATCCGTTCCTGTCAAAAACAACTGTGGATATTTTTTTCTCTAAAGCTTTTTTTGCAAGTAGATTACCAACAATTTTACTTTTTCCGATTTTACTTTTAGCACCTTTTAAATCTTCGCTAACTTCTTTTGAAAGTGAAGAAGCAGAAGCTAAAGTTTTACCATCCGAATCATCAATTAATTGTGCATAAATATTTGTTAAGCTGCGGTAAACAGTTAATCTCGGTACATTTGATGTACCCGAAATATGTTTCCTAATCTTAATTTTAGAACGCATTCTTGTATTTTTATTTTTCTTTATCATCTTTTAAATTACTCCACTAAATTTAAGCACCCGCAGTCTTACCGGCTTTTCTTTGTATTTGTTCATCAGAGTATTTTATACCCTTACCTTTATATGGCTCAGGCTTTCTTATCGATCTTATTTTAGCAGCTACCTGACCAACTAATTGTTTATCAACACCTGAAACAATAATTTGTGTTTGAGTTGGTGCCTGAATTGTAATTTCTTCAGGTGGCATAAAATATATCGGATGCGAATAACCAATATTTAGAAATAGGTTCTTCCCTTTCATTTCTGCTTTGTAACCAACACCAACTATATCTAAAGTTTTTGAATAAGATGAATGAACTCCGGTTACCATATTCTGAATTAAAGCACGAGTTAATCCGTGTAAAGCCCTGTGCTCTTTTAAATCATCAGGTCTCGTTACAATAACCTCATCTTTTTTTACTTCTATAGCAATATCTGAATGAAAACTATTCTTTAGTTCTCCCTTAGGACCTTTTACAGTTAAAGAATTTCCTTCTTTAGTTATAGTAACTCCTTCAGGTATTTCTATAGGTTTTTTACCAATTCTCGACACTTTTAAAACTCCATTAAAAAAATTACCATATATGGCAAATAACTTCGCCACCAATTGATTCTTTACGTGCTTGTTTTTCCGTCATCAAACCTTTTGACGTAGAAATAACAGCAATACCTAAGCCATTTAATACTCTCGGTAAAGTATCGGCGCCTTCATAAACCCTTAAACCGGGTTTGCTAATTTTTTTCAAACCGCTAATTGCAGCTTCACCACTTGTATATTTTAATTTAACATCAATAACATTTTGTTTGTCATCTTCAATTAGATTATAATCTTCAATAAAACTTTGTTGTTTTAAAATTTCAACCAAGCTTAATTTCATTTTTGAAGAAGGTATTTCTACTCTTCTTTTTTTAGCATTACTTGCATTTCTAATTCTTGTTAATAAATCCGCTATTGGATCAGTTACCGGCATATATATCTCCTTCTACCAACTTGATTTTTTTAATCCGGGTATTTCGCCTCGTAAAGCCATTTCTCTTAATACAAGTCTTGAAATACCAAATTTTCTATAATATGACCTTGCTCTTCCAGTAAACATGCACCTGTTATTTAGTCTAACAGGAGAAGAATTTTTAGGTAATTTTTGTAATGCTTCATAATCACCATTTTCTTTCAATTCTTTTCTCAATTTTGCATACTTCTTAACAAGTCTTACTCTTTTTTCTTGTCTAGCTATTAAACTTTTACGAGCCATTAATTCTCCTAATTAAGCTGATTTAACTTCTTTTTTTACAAATGGAACACCGAAAGCCAACAATAATTCATAAGCTTCAGCATCAGTTTTAGCCGTTGTAACAAAAGTAATATCCATTCCTAAAATTTTATTTACTCTGTCAATATCTATTTCGGGAAATATTATATGTTCTTTAATACCTAAGCTATAATTTCCTCTGCCATCAAATGATTTATCGGACATTCCTCTAAAATCTCTTACACGAGGCAAAGCAATATTTACCACTCTATCTAAAAATTCATACATTTTATTTCGCCTTAGAGTAACCATTGTTCCAATTTTCATACCGGCACGAAGTTTAAAGTTGGAAATAGCTTTCTTTGCAGTTCTAACGCTTGATTTTTGACCGGTAATAGTTTCAATACTTTTTATTGCTTCATCAAGTACTTTTGAATCAGCAACGGCAGCACCAACACCCATATTTACTACAATTTTTGAAAGCCTTGGTACCTGCATAACACTCTTATAATTAAATTTTTTCTTAAGAGCCGGTACGATTTCTTTTTTATATATTTCTTCAAGCCTAGTTGGAATTACAACTTCAACTACCGCTTTTTTCACCTTTGCTTTTTCTTTTTTTGCTTTAGGTGTTTTTTGTTCTTTATTTTTTTGTTCTTTTTTCTCAGCCATTTTCAGATAAAAACCTTATTTGAATTTAAATCATTTCTCCACTTATTTTACTTACACGAACTCTTTTCTTTTTACCGGTTTTTTCATCCAGTATTACTTGTGCACCAATTCTTGTCGGTTCGTTGGATTTTGGATCCAACAACATAACGTTAGAAATATGAATAGGTGCCTCTTTCTCTAATATTCCTCCTTGAGGATTAGTTTGAGTCGGTTTTGTATGTCTCTTTCTAATGTTAATGCCTTCAATAATTACTCTGGATATTTTTGGAAAAACTTTTAATATTTTCCCGGTTTTTCCTTTATCGTTTCCGGCAATTACTACCACATTATCATTTTTGTGAATTTTAACTTTCATTTGTAATCCTTATAAAACTTCCGGTGCAAGAGAAACAATTTTCATGTATTGCTTATCTCTTAATTCTCTGGCAACAGGTCCAAAAATACGTGTTCCTCTCGGTTCATTTTGGTTACTTAACAGCACGGCTGCATTTTCATCAAACCTTATGTATGAACCGTCCTTGCGTCTTACTTCTTTTTTAGTTCTTACTATTACCGCTCTTGAAACTTCGCCTTTTTTTACATTACTATTAGGAATAGCTGCTTTAACAGACACAACAATTAAATCACCGATGCTGGCATATCTTCTACCGCTACCACCGAGCACACGAATGCATCTTACCTTTTTGGCTCCGGAATTATCGGCAACAACTAAATTTGTTTCTTCCTGAATCATTTTACACTACTCCTTATTAACTACTTAGCTTTTTCTAAAATTTCAATTAAGCGCCATCTTTTTTTAGCACTTAGAGGACGTGTTTCCATTATTTTAACTTTATCACCAATATTGCACTCACCCTTTTCATCGTGAGCCATAAGCTTTGTAGTTTTCTTAAAATACTTCTTATAAATAGGATGCGGAACTTTTCTCTCTATTGACACAGTGATAGTCTTATCCATTTTGTCGCTGACAACAGTTCCGGTTCTTGTTTTTCTTAAAGCCCTTTGTTCCATAATTAAGCAGTTACTCCTTCATTAGCATCGGCTGATACACTTTCAGCAGATCTTTTTTCTTTTAATATTGTTTTCATTCTTGCAATATCACTTTTAGCCATTTTCAACTTTGCAGTATTAGTAAGCTGCTTTAGCTGATGAGCAAAACGTAAATCAATTATATTCTTTTCTTCTTCAGCTATTCTTTTAATAAGCTCGTTTTCTTTCATTTCTCTTACTTCGTGGGCTTTCATATTTATTTCCTCAATAGCGTTTATTCGTAATCCGGTCTTTGTACAACTTTTGTTTTAATTGGTAATTTATAAGAACAACTTTTTAATGCTGCCTGGGCTATTTCCTTGGAAACGCCTGAAACTTCAAACATTACTCTGCCGGGTTTAACTACAGCAACCCAAAATTCAGGTGCACCTTTACCTTTACCCATTCTTGTTTCCAACGGTTTTTTTGATACAGGCTTATCAGGAAAAATTCTTATCCAAACTTTACCGTCTCTTTTCATTTTTCTTGAGAGAGCTACACGGCAGGCTTCAATCTGTCTGCTTGTAATCCAATGAGGTTCCAATGCTTTTAACCCAAAATCACCAAATGATACAGAACTGCCACGGTAAGCTTTACCTGTCATTCTACCCCTTTGTGATTTCCTAAATTTTACTCTCTTCGGCATTAACATAATTCAAAATCTCCCGGTAATTATTCTGTAACTCTTTTTCCTAAAATTTCACCTCGGCATATCCAAACTTTTATGCCTATTGAACCGTAAATTGTTTCTGCTCTTCCACAGGCATAATCAATATCGGCTCTTATAGTATGCAAAGGTATTCTACCCTTTTTGTATTGTTCCGTTCTAGCCATTTCTGCACCGCCCAATCTACCTGAGCACATAATTCTAATACCTTCGGCACCCATTCTCATTCCCGCTGTAATAGCCATTTTCATTGCTCTTCTAAAAGACATTCTACCGGATAATTGATGGGCTAAATTTTCAGCGACCAAATATGCATCTAATTCCGGTCTTTTTATTTCTGTTATTTGAACTTTAACATCTTTATCAGTAATGCTTTTTAATTCCTGCTCTAATTGTGTAATCTCTTTACCACTTTTACCGATAACCACACCAGGTCTTGAAGTATGTATAGTTAATAATATTTTTTTAGAAGTCCTATCAATAATTAATTTAGAGATACCTGCTTTTTTTAACCTGTTTCTAACATATTCTCTTATTTTTGCATCTTCTTTTAGCTTAGGTGCATAACTATGTTTTTCATACCAGTTAGAATCCCAACCTTTAATAACACCGACTCTAAAACCTAATGGATGTGTTTTCTGTCCCAAAAATTATCCTCCTAATTTTCTGCCTTAGTTGCAACAACTATTGTTAAATGACAAGACCTTTTTCTTATTTTATAAGCTCTTCCCATTGCCCGCGGCATAATTCTTTTAATTGTAGGTCCCTGATCAACAAAAGCTTCTTTAATAAATAGTTCAGCAGGGTCTGTTCTTGTTGAGTCTTCACTGTTTAGAAAATTTGCCACAGCGGATCTTAAAGTAGTTTCAACATCTTCCGAAGCGTGTTGCTGATGAAAATGAAGAACTTCAATCGCTTTTTCTACTGACATACCTCGAACAAGATCTACAACCAATCTCATTTTCCTTGGTGATGACGGTATATATTTATTTATTGCTCTTGCTTCCATATTATTCAAGATTCCTTTAAATTTTTATTTACCTCTTGCAGCTTTCTCTGCTTTTGTCCCGGGATGTCCTCTAAAAATTCTTGTAGGAGAAAACTCTCCGAGTTTATGACCAACCATATTTTCAGTAATATAAACAGGTATCATTTTATTACCATTATGAACTGCTATTGTATGACCTACAAAATCAGGCGTAATAGTTGAAGAACGGGACCATGTTTTTACAATCTTTTTTTGATTGGATTCGTTTAGCTTTTGAATTTTATCATTAAGCTTATAGTTTACAAACGGTCCTTTTTTTACTGAACGTGGCATATATTCTCTCTACTTTTTAGTCCTTTTTTTAACAATATATTTATTTGATTCTTTTTTATGTTTTCTTGTTTTCAAACCTTTTGCAGCTTGTCCCCATGGTGAAACAGGATGACCGCCGCCTGATGTTTTACCTTCTCCACCACCCATAGGGTGATCAACAGGGTTCATTGCAACACCTCTAACTTTTGGTCTTCTGCCTTTCCATCTCATTCTTCCGGCTTTACCCCAAACAATATTTTCCTGTTCTGAGTTGCCAACCACACCGTAAGTTGCTATACATTCTAAAGACACAAGTCTTACTTCACCCGAAGGCATTTTTAATTGTGCGTATTTTCCTTCTTTTGCCATAACCTGAATTCCTGTACCTGCACTTCTCGCTAATTGACCTCCCTTGCCGGGTCTCATCTCAACATTGTGAATCATACTGCCTAACGGCATATCTTTCAAATGCATTGCATTACCAACACTAATTTCACTTCCGCTGCCGGACGTAACAGTTGCACCGACTTTTAATCCTTCCGGTGCAAGGATATATCTTTTTTCACCGTCTGCATAGTGTAATAGTGCTATTCTGCAAGTTCTGTTAGGGTCATATTCAATTGAATAAACTTTTGCCGGAACGCCGTGTTTATCTCTTTTAAAATCGATTATTCTATATTTTCTTTTATGACCACCACCAATATGTCTTGCTGTAACCCGTCCCTTATTATTACGTCCACCTGATTTCTTAAGTGAAACAGTTAGAGATTTTTCAGGTGTAGTTTTTGTAATCTCATCAAAAGATGAGCGTGACATAAATCTGGTTCCCGGTGTTCTTGGTCTTAATTTTTTAATAGCCATTTATCTATCCTAATAACAATATCTATACTTGTTCAAAGAGTTCTATTGTATCCCCTTCTTTAAGGGTAATTATTGCTTTTTTATATTTTGCTGTTTTTCCGGTAAATCTTCCATTTTTTCTAAACTGTGTTTTAGTTTTACCGGCATAGTTTAATGTTTTAACATTAATAACTTTTACTTGAAATTTTTGCTCAATTGCTTTTGCAATCTCAATCTTATTTGCTTTAGGGTTAACAATAAAACCGTATTTTCCTTCATCAGCAGATAGATTAGTCATTTTCTCAGTTATCAAAGGTTTTATTAATATTCGATGCATCTTAGTTAACCGCCTCTGCTTTTGTTCTAAAAGTATTTACAATATCTTCAACAGCACTTTTTTGGATTATCATTACCTGATTATTTAATATATCGTATGTAGATGCTTTATCAGCTTCTAATATTTTTATTTTAGGTATATTCCTACCGGATATATACACACTAACAAGATTTCCTTTTGTAAGAATAAGAACTTTTTTACCGGCAACTTTTAAAGCATCCAATATTTTTATAAGTTCTTTTGTTTTTGGCTTCTCAAAATTAAAATCTTCTACAATCATTAATTGTTCATCTTTAATTTTGTAGCTTAAAGCTGATTTTCTTGCAAGCCTGTTTACCTTTTTGGGAAGATCTTGTCTGTAACTTCTTGGACGGGGTCCAAAGATAGTTCCGCCGCCAACCCATAAAGGAGACCTGGTTGTACCTGCTCTTGCACCGCCTCTTCCTTTCTGTTTAAAAGGTTTTCTACCGCCGCCACGTACTTCACTTCTTTCCTTAGCCTTAGCTGTACCCTGTCTTTGGTTTGCTAAATAAGCCTTTACAGACAGATAAATAGCGTGATCGTTTGGATCAATACCAAAGATATCATCTGCAAGTTCTATTTGATCACCGGCTGTTTTTCCGTCTGTTTTGTATACTTCTAATTTCATAATCTATTCTTACTTCTTTTTAATAAGCCTATGGCTTAATCAATTCTACAATTGAATTTATTGAACCAGGAACTGATCCGTTAACTAATATTATATTTTCTTCAGGTAATACTTTAATTACTTCCAAGTTTGATATGGTTACACCTTTACCGCCTGTTCGTCCTGCCATTCTCATTCCTTTCAATACTCTTGAAGGATCTGAACTTTGACCAATTGAACCTGGCGCCCTTAGTCTATCACTTTGACCGTGGGTTGTTCCACCAACACCTTTAAACCCGTGTCTTTTCATTACACCCTGAAATCCTTTTCCTTTACTCTTTGCTCTAACCTTAATTTTCTCACCTTCTTGAAAAAAGTCGGCTTTAATTTCTTGACCAACTTCGTACTCAGAAATTTCATCAAAGCGAAATTCTTTAAGATGAGCTGTTGGTTGAACATTATTTTTTTTAAAATGACCCAAAATAGGTTTGTTCAAGTTCTTTTCTTTTTTTGTACCGAAACCAACTTGTAAAGCTTTATAACCGTCTTTTTCTTTTGTCCTAATGGTCACAATTTTACAAGGTCCTGCCTGAATAGCAGTAACAGGTATCCTCTTACCATTTTCGCCAAAAACACTTGACATTCCTAATTTTCTACCTAATATGCCGGACATCATTACTCCAATTTCATTAAAGCTTTATCTCAATATCTACACCCGCCGGTATATCTAATTTACTTAGAGAATCGACGGTTTTATTATTTGAATTATGTATATCTATAATTCTTTTGTGTGAACGGGTTTCAAATTGTTCACGAGATTTTTTATCAACATGTGGAGACTTCAGCACTGTGTACAAAGTTCTTTTTGTAGGTAATGGAATAGGACCTGAAACCACTGCACCGGTACTTTTTACTGTTTTTATAATCTTTTCAGTTGATTTATCAATCAATATATGATCATAAGATTTCAATTTTATTCTTATTTTCTGTCCAGCCAATTAGAGTCTCCTTTAAGTAAACATTTTTACAACAGGATGGGAAAAAGATCTCTTTCTCCCATTCTGAATTATTTTTTATTCAATAATTTTAGTTACAACACCTGCGCCTACTGTTCTGCCGCCTTCACGGATAGCAAAACGTAAACCATCTTCCATAGCAATATCGGTAATAAGTTCAACGCTTAGTTTTACATTATCACCAGGCATAACCATTTCGGTGCCTGAAGGTAAAGTTGCAACACCTGTTACATCAGTTGTTCTAAAATAGAACTGTGGTCTGTAACCGTTAAAAAACGGTGTGTGTCTTCCGCCTTCGTCTTTTGATAAGATATATACTTCACCTTCAAATTTATGGTGAGGTGTAATAGAACCGGTTTTAGCCAAAACCATTCCTCTTTGTATTTCTTTTTTATCAATACCGCGTAAAAGTATACCTGCATTGTCGCCGGCCATTGCTGAATCAAGTTCTTTTCTAAACATTTCCACACCGGTAACAACTGTTTTTTTGTGTAAACCTAAACCGATAAGTTCAACTTCTTCCTGAATTTTAACCTGACCTCTTTCAACTCTACCGGTTGCAACTGTTCCTCTACCGGTGATAGAGAAAACATCCTCAACAGGCATTAAGAAAGGTTTATCAGTATCTCTTTCAGGAAGCGGGATGTATGAATCAACTGCATCTAAGAGTTCCCAAATACAATTATATCTTTCATCGTCAGCAGGAGCACCGGAAGTGGCTGCTTCCAAAGCCTTAAGTGCTGAACCTTTGATAATTGGAATTTCATCTCCAGGGAATTCATACTCATTTAATAGGTCTCTTAACTCAACTTCAACCAACTCAATTAATTCTTCGTCATCCACCATATCAATTTTATTCATAAAAACTACTATTCTGGGTACACCTACCTGGCGTGCTAAAAGGATATGCTCTCTTGTTTGAGGCATTGGTCCGTCAGTAGCAGCAACAACTAAAATTGCACCATCCATCTGAGCAGCACCGGTAATCATGTTCTTAACATAATCTGCGTGACCGGGACAATCAACGTGGGCGTAGTGTCTTTTCTCAGTTGAATATTCAACGTGAGCTGTTGCAATTGTAATACCTCTTTCTCTTTCTTCAGGTGCATTATCAATACTATCAAAAGTTCTAGTATCAGATAATCCCTTGATTGCGAGAGCCATTGTGATGGCAGCCGTTAATGTGGTTTTACCATGATCAACGTGACCAATTGTTCCTACGTTAACGTGAGGTTTGCTCCTATCAAATTTTTCTTTAGCCATCTTATAATCTCCTTTAAATGTTAATGCTTTTTTTAAATTTTTTATACCGTTGTTTCGGTTTTCTTACCGATAGTTTTTTCTGCAATTTCATCTGCAATTGATCTTGGTACCTGCTTATAATGTAGAAACTGCATTGAATAAATAGCTCTGCCCTGAGTCATTGATCTTAAAATAGTAGCGTAACCAAACATTTCCGAAAGAGGTACTTCCGCATTAATTACTTGAGCGTCTTTACGTGCTATAAAACCTTCTATTTTTCCTCTTCTTGAGTTAAGGTCTCCCATAACATCACCCAAATATTCTTCCGGAGTTACCACTTCAACCGACATCATTGGTTCTAATAAAGCTGGTTTTGCTTTTCTTGCACCATTTTTAAATGCCATTGAACCTGCAACTTTAAAAGATATTTCATCCGAATCTACATCGTGAAACGAACCATCATATAGTTTTGCTTTAATATCTACTACGGGGAAACCGGCAACTACACCGTTTCTCATAGCTTCCTCTATACCTTTAGAAACAGCAGGTATATATTCTCTTGGAACTGCACCGCCAACTATGGCATTTTCAAATTCAAATCCTTTACCCGATTCATTTGGTCCAAGTTCAATCCAAACGTGACCATATTTTCCTCTACCTCCGGATTGCCTTACAAATTTTCCCTCTGAGTTAACAGTTGCCGTGATCGTTTCTCTATAAGCTACCTGGGGTTTACCTACATTTGCATCAACTTTGAACTCTCTTTTCATTCTATCAACTAAAATTTCAAGGTGAAGTTCGCCCATTCCGCTAATAAGAGTTTGTCCGGTTTCATCATCAACTTTTATTTTAAAAGTTGGATCTTCATCAGATAATTTTACAAGAGATTCGGAAAGTTTATCCTGATCTGCCTTGGTTTTCGGTTCAATCGCAATTTGAATAACAGGTTCCGGAAATTCAATTTGTTCCAACATAACCGGTTGATCTTCAGTACAAAGTGTATCGCCTGTTTTTGTAAATTTTAATCCGACTGCGGCAGCAATATCACCTGCCCTAACCTCTTCTAATTCTAGTCTATGGTTTGCGTGCATTAATAATAATCTGCTTATTCTTTCTCTCTTGCCGCTCACAGAATTGAAAATATAAGAACCGGATTTTAGTGAACCGCTATAAACTCTAAAGAAAGTTAATTTACCGACAAATGGATCTGTCATAATTTTAAAAGCAAGGGCAGTAAATTTTTCATTTTCATCAATTTTTCTTATAACTTCATCATTTGTGCGAACACTATGAGCAACTATTTGCTTGGAATCTATTGGGGACGGCAAAAAGTCTATTATAGAATCAAGTAGTTTCTGAACACCTTTATTCTTAAAAGCAGAACCGCAAATAACAGGAACTATTTTTAATTCAATTGTTGCTTGTCTTAAAACTTTCATTATTTCTTCAGGTGTTATTTCTTCACCTTCTAAATATTTTTCTAAGAGTGAGTCATCAACATCAGAAACAGCTTCAAGCATTTCAGTTCTGTATTTACTTGTCAGTTCTTTTAAATCTTCCGGGATTTCAATTTCATCAAATGTTGCACCAAAAGTTTCTTCGTGGTACATTCTTGCTTGAAGAGTAACGAGATCAATTATGCCGCTAAACATATCACCTTCACCAATCGGTAAATAAAGAGGGATTGCATTTGCACCAAGCCTATCTCTCATCATTTGAACAGCTGCATAAAAATCAGCGCCGGTTCTGTCCATTTTATTTACAAAAGCAATACGAGGAACTTGATATTTATCAGCTTGACGCCATACTGTTTCAGACTGTGGTTCAACGCCGCCAACAGCACAAAACAACGCTACAGCACCGTCTAAAACTCTTAATGATCTTTCAACTTCAACTGTAAAATCTACGTGTCCGGGTGTATCAATAATATTTATCTGATTATCATTCCAATAACAAGTTGTTGCCGCACTAGTAATAGTAATACCGCGTTCCTTTTCCTGTTCCATCCAATCCATTGCAGCTGCACCATCGTGAACTTCTCCTAATCTATGCACCTTACCCGTATAAAACAGAATACGTTCTGTAGTTGTTGTTTTACCGGCATCTATGTGTGCCATAATACCAATGTTTCTTACTTTATCTATTTTTGTAATCTTTGCTGCCATCTATTTATCTAACTCAACCTTTATTTAAATTTACCTTACCATTTAAAATGAGCAAATGCTTTATTTGCTTCAGCCATTCTGTGAACATCTTCTTTTTTCTTTACAGCATGACCTTCGTTATTTGAAGCTGCTATTAATTCAGCTGCAAATTTTAATGAAGATGATTTGTCGTTTCTTGCTCTCGCATAATTTTTTAACCAACGCATTGCAAGTGCTAATCTTCTTTCGGGTCTAACCTCTGTCGGTACTTGATATGTTGCGCCGCCCACTCTTCTGCTTCGTACTTCAATAAGGGGCTGAACATTATTCAAAGCTTTTTTGAAAATATCAACACCGGGTTGCTTAGTCCTTTTTTCTATAATATCAAATGATTCGTATACAATATTTCTTGCAATAGATTTTTTACCATCTAACATAATTGAATTTATAAATTTAGCAACCATTACATCCTGATATTTTGAATCAGGTTTTAAATATCTTTTTTCTGCTCTTTTCTTTCTCATTTATTAATTTGCCTTAGGTTTTTTTGCGCCGTATTTTGAACGTCCTTTTTTTCTATCTTCAACACCGCTTGTATCTAATGTACCTCTAATAATATGATAACGAACACCCGGTAAATCTTTTATCCTGCCGCCTCTTATTAGAACGATTGAGTGTTCCTGAAGATTGTGTCCTTCTCCCGGTATATAAGCAGTTACTTCCATACCGTTAGTTAATCTTACTCTTGCAACTTTCCTTAATGCAGAGTTCGGTTTTTTAGGTGTTGTTGTATAAACTCTTGTACAAACACCTCGTTTCTGCGGACAAGATTCAAGCGCAGGAGCCTTCTTTTTAGCAAGTATTTGAACACGTCCTTTTCTAACTAACTGATTAATTGTCGGCACTAATTACTCCTTAAAATTATATGTGTTCTCCAAAAAATTTCAGACTCCTAATATAGCCTTAATTAAAAATTTAGTCAAGATATAACTTTAAATATTTTATCTATTTCTATGTTTAAAGACAAAAAATCCGACCCGAATTTATCGAGCCGGATAATCAAATTATTTTATTTCACGCTTCCACTTTTTCTTCTGAATTTTT
The DNA here is from genome assembly GCA_011052365.1 of Ignavibacteria bacterium. Classification (GTDB taxonomy): domain Bacteria; phylum Bacteroidota; class Ignavibacteria; order Ignavibacteriales; family Ignavibacteriaceae. Next base: position 16,971 of record DRJC01000023.1, on the reverse strand, counting down.
TTCTTCAACTACTTGATCGGAAGGAAATCTAATAGCTTTATATTTTTTAATTCCTGTTCCAGCCGGTATTAAATGTCCCATCACAACATTTTCTTTCAGACCAAGAAGATTATCAACTTTTGCAGCAATTGCAGCATTAGTAAGAACCTTTGTTGTTTCTTGGAAAGAAGCAGCGGAAATAAAGCTTTCTGTTGATAATGCTGCTTGTGTAATGCCAAGTAATACGTTCTCAAATGTTGCAGGTTCCGCATCCCTACCAATAGGGGGCTTTTTATCCTTACTCTTTAGTTCGGTAACAACCTTTCTAAATTGGCTCCGTGGAACCAATTGACCTTCATTGAATTTTGAATTCCCTTTGTCTTCAATAAATACCATTGAAGAAACTTTTTCGTTTTCATTTAAGAATTCAATTTTGCCCACTAAATCTTCTTCCAAGAATTTAGTATCACCTGGATTAACAATTCTAATTTTCTGCAACATTTGGCGGACTATAACTTCTATGTGTTTGTCGTTAATTTTTACACCTTGAAGTCTGTAAACATCCTGAGTTTCATTTACAAGATATTCCTGAACTGCACTTGTTCCTTTAATTTTAAGAATATCATGAGGATCAATAGGTCCGTCAGTAATTTTTTCACTAGCGGGTATCTCGTCCAAATCTTGAACAAGAATGTGTTTTCCAAGCGGAACATTATATTTTTTCTCATCAGATTTATCAGGAGCAGTTACAAATATTTCTCTCGAACCTTTTTTCCTTGCACCAAATCTAACACTACCTTCAATTTCACTAACAATAGCAGCTTCCTGAGGGCTTCTTGCTTCAAAAAGTTCTGTTACCCTTGGAAGACCACCTGTAATATCCCTACTCTTTGTAGCTGATTTAGATATTTTTGCAAGAATTGTTCCTGCAACAATATCTTCACCTTCTTCTATAGATAAATAAGCACCATTTGGTATGTTAAATGTTTTTCTTGTTCCGTCTTCAGATTCAATTGAAATACTTGGAGTTAAAGTTTTATCTTTAGATTCAATAACAACCTTTTGTACGTGCCCGGTTTGTTCATCCGTAACCTGCTTAATTGTTGCTCCATCTTGCATATCAATAAACGTTACCATTCCTGGTATATCCGATAAAATAACGGCATTGTACGGATCATGTGTAAAGAGAACTTGACCCTTTTTAACCATGTCTCCATCATTAACAATCAATTCCGAACCATAAGGTATATCAAAATTCTTTACCTTCCTGTTGTTTTCATCATAAATTCCAACAGCCCCTCTTCTACCGGTTACAACTTTAACCGAACCCATAAAATCAGTTTTTTCAACAAAATTTATATGCTCAAATTTTACTTTACCTTCCGTTGTAGTTTCAACTTGTGATTGACTTGCAATTCTTGATGCAGTACCACCCAAATGGAATGTTCTAAGTGTTAACTGAGTACCAGGTTCACCAATAGATTGTGCAGCCACAATACCTACTGCCTCACCAATTTCAACTATTTTTCCGTTTGTTAGATTTCTACCGTAACATTTAGCACATACACCATGTTTCGATTCACAAGTAAGTACAGTACGAATATATACCGAATCAATATTTGCATCTTCAATTTTATCAGCTAATTCTTCTGTAATCGTTTCACCTACTTCTATAATTAACTCATCCGTTCTAGGGTCATATACATCTTCTTGCACTATACGACCTGTTATTCTCTCAGCAAGCGGTTCTCTTTCTTGTTCTACATCTTTAATAGCTTTTACTTCAATGCCCAAAATAGTTCCGCAATCAACTTCTGAAATAATAACATCTTGAGCAACATCAACCAAACGTCTTGTTAAGTACCCGGCATCAGCCGTTTTAAGAGCTGTATCAGCAAGACCTTTTCTTGCACCGTGAGTAGAAATAAAATACTCAAGTACCGACAATCCCTCTTTGAAGTTTGCAACAATTGGGTTCTCAATAATTTCACCTGCTTGTCCGGATAATGATTTCTGAGGTTTCATCATCAATCCACGCATACCTGCTAACTGTCTCACCTGTTCTTGCGAACCTCTTGCACCTGAATCAACCATCATATGGAGTGAATTAAAACCGTGATTATGTTTTTTAATCTTATTCATCAAAGCACGGGCAACATCGTTGGTGGTGTGTGTCCAAACATCTATAATTTTATTATATCTTTCTGCATCCGTTATAACACCCTGTTCGTGCTCATTTAAAATACCGTCAACTTTTTCATTTGCTTTGGCAATCATTCCTACTTTTTCTTCAGGAATTATCATATCTGCATAACTAACTGAAAGACCGCCTGCTGTTGAATATCTAAAACCAATTTCCTTAAGATCATCCAAAAAATTTGCTGTTACTTTGTTTCCAAGTTTCATAAACATTTGACCTATAAATCCGCCAAAAGTTTTCTTGATCAACAATTGATTGAAGAAACCCATTTCTTTTGGAACTATCTGATTAAAGATAATACGTCCAGTAGTTGTATCTATTATTTCGCCGTCAATCCTAACTTTTATTTTAGTGTGAAGATTAATTACTTTATTATTATAAGCAATTAGTACTTCTTGGGATGATGCAAATGTCATCCCTTCGCCTTTTTCACCGTCTTTAGATTTTGTTATGTAATAACAACCAAGTACAATATCCTGTGTCGGAACAACTATCGGACTTCCGTTTTGAGGCGACAAAATATTATGACTGCTTAACATTAGCAAAGATGCTTCCAACTGCGCTTCGTATGAAAGAGGCACGTGAACTGCCATTTGGTCACCGTCAAAATCAGCATTGAAGGCAGTACAAACCATCGGATGTAATTGTATAGCTTTTCCGTCAATTAAAAGAGGTTGAAAAGCCTGAATACCAAGCCTGTGAAGTGTAGGTGCACGGTTTAACATAATAGGATGACCATCAATAATCTTGGCTAAAATGTCCCAAATTATCGGTTCTTTTTTATCTACTATTTTTCGTGCACTTTTAACTGTTTTCTTATAACCCCTGCTTATTAATTGTCTTATTATAAATGGTTTAAATAGTTCTACCGCCATATCCTTGGGCAAACCGCATTGATGCAGTTTTAGCTCAGGACCTACTACAATTACAGAACGCCCGGAATAGTCAACACGTTTTCCAAGTAGATTCTGACGAAACCTTCCTTGTTTACCTTTAAGCATATCGCTTAATGATTTTAAAGGTCTGTTATTATCGCTTCTTACGGCGCTTCCTCTTCTTGAATTATCAAACAAAGCATCGACAGATTCTTGAAGCATTCTTTTTTCATTTCTTAAAATTACTTCCGGAGCTTTAATATCAATAAGTCTTTTTAACCTGTTGTTTCTAATGATAACTCTTCGATATAAATCATTAAGATCACTTGTTGCAAATCTTCCGCCTTCCAACGGTACCAAGGGTCTTAACTCCGGTGGTATAATTTGTATGTAATCAAGAACCATCCATTCAGGTTTATTTTGAATTTTACCTTCTTCTTCTTTGAATGCTTCCAACACTCTTAATCTTTTTAGCAGATCAGTTTTTTTCTGCTGAGAAGTTTCAACTTTTAGTTGGTCTCTTAATTCTTTTGAAAGTTGGGCAACGTTTGTGTTGCTAAGAATTTCTTTTACAGCGTCACCGCCTATTTTTGCAATAAATTTATTTGGATCATCATCTTCAAGTTTTTCATTATTATCAGGTAAAGAGTTAAAAACTTCAAAGTATTGATCCTCTGATATTAAATCCATTCTGTTTAACCCGGTAGGTCCAGGATTGATAACAGCATAAGATTCATAATAAATAATTTTTTCTAATTCTTTTAAGCTAATACCAATTATATTACCAATTTTAGAGGGTTGAGCTCTGAAGAACCATATATGAACAACCGGAACAGCAAGTGCGATATGACCCATTCTTTCTCTTCTAACACTTTTCTGTGTTACTTCCACACCGCATCTATCACAAATAATTCCTCTGTATCTTATTCTTTTATACTTACCGCAATAACATTCCCAATCACGAGTTGGACCAAATATTTTTTCACAGAAAAGTCCGTCTTTTTCAGGACGGAAAGATCTGTAGTTAATGGTTTCAGGTTTTGTTACTTCGCCGTGAGATCTAGATAAAATATCATCCGGACTTGCCAAAGATATTGTTATCTTCTTGATATTTTTCATTGCATTTTCTTGAACTCTATAAGCCATTTTTATCTCCTAATTTCTATGTAATAAAGTTGATTCACCGTACTAATTTACTTTAATATCCAAGCCTAAGCCTTGGAGTTCTTTAATAAGTACGTTGAACGATTCAGGAATGTTTGGCTCAGGTAAATTATCACCTTTTACTATAGCTTCATAAACCTTTGATCTTCCTGCCACATCATCACTTTTTACAGTTAATATCTCTTGAAGAATATTAGCAGCGCCATAACCCTCTAATGCCCAGACTTCCATTTCTCCAAATCTCTGTCCACCAAATTGGGCTTTACCTCCAAGCGGCTGCTGAGTAATTAAAGAATATGGTCCAATTGATCTTGCGTGTATTTTATCATCAACAAGATGGTGAAGTTTTAGCATATAAATATAACCGCAAGTTACTTCTTGATGGAATTTCTCGCCTGAGCGACCATCATAAAGTGTAGTCTTACTTCCACATTGAAGACCGGCTTTGTCAAGCCATGCATCAATATCTTCTATTTTTGCACCGTCAAAAATTGGGGTTGCAAATTTTACTCCTAAAATTTTACCTGCCCAACCCAAAGCTGTTTCATACAACTGCCCAAGATTCATTCTTGATGGTACGCCAAGAGGATTCAGAATTATATCAACCTGTTGTCCATTAGGTAAGAAAGGCATATCTTCAGGTGGAACTATTTTAGCAACAACGCCTTTGTTACCGTGTCTACCCGCCATTTTATCACCTACCGACAACTTACGTTTAATGGCAACATAAACCTTGGCAAGCTGAATAATACCGGGTGCAAGTTCATCACCGCTTGTAACTTTAATTCTTTCTTTTTTGTATTCATCTTCAAAATCAGAAAGAACATTAAAATAATTAACATATAATTTTTGAACATGAATGTTTAGTTTTTTTGTACTAAACCAATCTAAAGTGTAATCTAATTTTGTTACATCATCTAAAGAACTGAAAGTTGTGTCTTTAATACTTGTACCGCTTCTTAAAACCACACTGCCGTCAAGATCTCTTATACCGGTAGTTGTTTCATTTTCCGTAAGTCTTGTTAATTTAGCAACAAGTTTCTCATAATGAGCTTTCAACTTTAAGTTATGTTGATTTTCAAGATCTTCAAGTACTTTTTTCTCAGCTTTTTTAGCTTCGGCATCTCTTCTTTTCCTGCTGAAAAGTCTTGTCTTAATAATTGTTCCTTTAAGTCCGGGAGGAGCCTTTAATGACGAATCTTTAACATCACCGGCTTTATCACCAAAGATAGCTCTGAGAAGTTTTTCTTCAGGAGTTGGGTCTGTTTCACCTTTGGGTGTAATTTTACCGATGAGGATATCACCTTCTTTTACTTGAGCACCTTCTCTTATTATTCCATTTTCATCCAAATCTTTAACAGCTTCTTCGCTTACGTTGGGTATTTCCCTTGTAAGTTCTTCTTCACCGCGTTTTGTTTCTCTTACTTGTAGTTCAAATTCTTCTACATGAATGGAGGTATAAACGTCGTTAGATACTATTTTTTCATTGATAATAATAGCATCTTCAAAATTATACCCTCTCCAAGGCATAAATGCTACTAAAACATTTCTACCAAGAGCAATTTCGCCACCATCGGTTGCACAGCCGTCGGCAAGTACATAGCCTTCAGTTACTTTCTGCCCTTCTTTTACTATTGGAATTTGATTGATACAAGTTTCCTGATTTGTTCCTCTAAATTTTATTAAGGCATACTCTACAGAATGCGAATCGTCAAAACTTGTTAAGTATTCAACACTATTCGGGTTAACATCATAATTAACTATTATTTTATTAGCATCAACATATTCTACTTTTCCGTTACCTTCGGCAGTAATAACAGCCCTTGAATCACGTGCTAATTTTTGTTCCATTCCTGTACCGACAATAGGTGCTTCAGGTTTTAGTAAAGGTACAGCTTGCCTCTGCATGTTTGAACCCATCAAAGCTCTATTGGCATCATCATGTTCAAGGAAAGGAATCATTGCTGCTGCTGCACTTACTAATTGGGCTGGTGCTACATCCATATATTGTACATCTGTTCCGTGTGAAATAGGGAATTCACCTTTATTTCTTGATTTTACTCTTTCGAGAACAAATTTTCCGTTTTTATCCAACAAAGCGTTTGCCTGTGCTATTGTGTACATATCTTCTTGTTCTGCAGTCAAATATTCAACTTCGCCCGTTACTTTACTTTTTTCAACTTTTCTGTAAGGGGTTTCTAAAAAACCGTAACGGTTTACTCTTGCATAAATAGTCAAGGAAGAAATAAGACCAATATTCGGTCCCTCAGGTGTTTCTATTGGACAGAGACGACCATAATGTGTATAGTGAACATCACGTACTTCAAAACCTGCTCTTTCTCGTGTTAGACCACCAGGTCCTAAAGCAGACATTCTTCTTTTGTGTGTCATTTCAGCAAGAGGATTTGTTTGATCCATAAACTGAGAAAGCTGATTTGTACCAAAGAATGCATTTATCACACTACTAATTGTTCTGGCATTTACTAAATCTTGAGGTGTGAAATTCTCTGTATCGCGAAGATTCATTCTTTCTTTAATTGTTCTTGCCATCCTTGCCATACCGATATTAAACTGCTGACCAAGCTGCTCACCAACGGTTCTTACTCTTCTGTTTCCTAAATGGTCTATATCATCAACATGTTCGTTACCGACTCTTAATTTGATAATATATTTCATAATAGAAATTATATCTTCAATTGTAAGAATTCTAGTATTTTCATCAACATTTAGATTAAGCCTGTCATTCATTCTGTGTCTGCCGACATCACCTAAATCATATCTCTTATCATTAAAGAATAATTTCTCAATTAAAGCTTCCGCAGTTTCCATATCAGGAGCTTCGCCGGAACGAAGTTGTCTGTATATTGCATATAATGCTTCTTCGCGAGTGTGGGAAGTATCTTTTTTAAGAGTGTTAACAATTAAATCCAAATCCGGTGAAGTTTCTGAATTTATAAATTTTAGAACATTAATTTCAGCTTCATCCACTCTATCAATATCTTCATCAGAAAAAATTGAATCTTTAGCAAGAAAAATTTCACCGGTTGACATATCAAATACATCACTGGCAATAGTCCTGCCTATGAAATCCTCGAGCTTAACTTTTTTAGTATCAACTTCTTCAATTAAATTAAATATGTTTAAAATTTCTTCATCCGTTTCAAAACCCAAGGCTCTTAATAAAGTTGTTGCCGGGAATTTTTTTCTTCTATCAATATAAACAAACATCACATAGCCAATGTTCGTAGCAAATTCCACCCACGAACCCCTTAAAGGAATAATTCTGGCAGAATAAATCGGAGTACCATTTGGATGGACTGTTTGAGAAAAAGCAACACCCGGTGAGCGATGGAGTTGTGAAACAACTACTCTTTCGGCTCCGTTAACAGCAAAAGTTCCTTTACTTGTCATAAACGGCAAGTTACCGAGATACACTTCTTGCTCAACACTGTTTACAAATTCTTCAGTTTCTCTGTCTTTAGTAGAAAGACGAAGTTTGGCTTTAAGAGGAACAGCATAGGTCAAACCTCTTTCCAAACATTCAAATACAGAAAAACGAGGTTTCTCAAAAAAGTAATTTATAAAATCTAATCTATAATTCTCTTTGTTATCAAATATTGGAAAATTTGAAGTAAAAACAGCCTGTAAACCTTTGTTCTCTCTTTTATCTACGGGAACTTTAGACTGAACAAATTCTTCAAATGTTGCTCTTTGAATATCTAATAAATCCGGAGCTTCTATCACAGAGGATATTTTCCCGAAGGAAATTCTTTTATTATCCAATTGTTAACCTCCAATTATTTTTCATTTTCTAATTTCTCTTTGCATTGTATAACGATATCAATAATAATACAAAAAGCGATAAGACGGATTTATCCGGCTTACCACTTTTTGAACAAAAGCGATATATTAGTATTTATGATTATTTTAGTTCTACTTTTGCGCCTGCATCTTCGAATTCTTTTTTAAGCTTTTCAGCTTCTTCTTTTGGAATTCCTTCTTTCACAGGGTTCGGAGCAGAATCTACAAGGTCTTTAGCTTCTTTTAAACCTAAACCGGTATGAGCTCTAACAACCTTGATAACATTAATTTTTTTATCTCCTGGTCCGAGAAGAATAACATCAAATTCAGTCTTTTCCTCAGCAGGTGCAGCACCTCCGGCAGGAGCTCCACCGGCAACCATAACAGGTGCGGCAGCAGTTACTCCAAACTCATCTTCGAGTGCAGTTTTTAATTCAGAAGCTTCAACAAGTGATAACTGCTTTATTTTTTCAACAATTTCAGCTACTTTTTCAGCCATTTTATTTTTCTCCTAATGATTAAATTATTTTAAAAACTTTATTCACTTTTTTGTGAAATTTGATCTACTACATTAACAAGATCTCTCATAACAGCATTTATTGCTCCAACAACACCGGAAATTGGTGCATTTATACTACCCAATATAGAAGCAATCGCTTCTAATTTTGTAGGTAATAATGCTAAAGTTGCAAGCTGTCCGCCATCATAATATTTATCTTCTATGTAGCAAGCCTTTAATGACATTTTTTTTGTGTTATCAAAAAACTTTTTGATAATTTTAGCAGGAGCAATCGGGTCTTCAGTAGTAAATGCATAACCGGTCATTCCTTCTAAATGTTCGGAAAGTTTTTCAAACTTTCCTACTTCAGAAAGTGCTCTACTAAACAACGTATTTTTTATTACTTTGTATTTAACACCTTCTTTACGGAATTCATTTCGTAAGTCATTGATTTCCTCAACAGCAATTCCACTATAATCGGTTAGATAAACCGCATTGGAATTGTCAATTATTTCTTTAACTTCAGAAATTAATTCCGCTTTCTCATTTTTATTCATAACATTTCCATTTAAGATTTTAGATTAATCTTATATTATTTTTTTGAAGCATTTTATGAGTGCGTAAACTCTTTTAAATAGCCAATTCTTCTTTTGAAATTTTTAACCCTGGACCCATAGTACTTGATAAAAATACACTTTTTACGTATTGCCCTTTAACGGAAGATGGTCTCATTTTCATTAAAATTTTAATAAAAGCTTCAACATTTTCTGTTAACTTGTCTGTATCAAAATTTAATTTGCCTAAAGATGAATGAACAATTCCTGCTTTTTCAACACGGAATTCAATTTTTCCAGCTTTAACTTCCTTTACGGCATTTGCAACATCCATGGTTACCGTACCGCTCTTGGGATTTGGCATAAGTCCTTTTGGACCAAGCATCCTACCTAATTTCCCCAGATCCGCCATTGTATCAGGAGTTGCAATTATAACATCAACATCAGCCCAACCATCTTTAATTTTTTCAAGATATTCATCCATTCCTGCAAAATCAGCTCCGGCATCAAGTGCTTCTTTAGCTTTGGCATCTTTTGCAATTACAAGAACTTTAACGTCTTTACCTGTACCGTTGGGTAAAGATACCGTACCTCTAATCATTTGGTCTGCGTGCCTGGGATCAACACCAAGTCTCATTGCACAATCAAGTGATTCCACAAAATTTACACTTGAATTTTCTTTTAATATCTTTACAGCATCAACAATTGTATATTCTTTTGTTATATCAACTTTTTCTGTAATTACTTTATTTCTTTTAGTCTTTTGCATTATTTTACCATTAAAATTATAATCTAAAAATTTTAATCTATTTTTTTACCGTAATTCCCATACTTCGTGCAGTACCGGAAACCATGCTCATAGCGTGTTCAATATCAAAAGCATTTAAATCGGGCATTTTTAATTCAGCAATTTCTTTAACTTGAGCTGAAGTTACTTCTGCAACTTTTGTTCTATTCGGTTCCGGTGAAGCTTTTTCAAGCTTAGCCGCTTTTTTTAATAAAATAGATGCCGGTGGAGTTTTAGTAATAAATGTAAATGATTTATCAGTATATACAGTTATTACAACAGGAATAATCAAACCGTCTTTATCCGATGTTTTGGCATTAAACTGTTTACAGAAGTCCATTATATTAACACCTTTCTGACCTAGGGCAGGTCCTACAGGCGGTGATGGATTTGCTTGACCGGCAGGTATTTGTAACTTAATATATCCACCTATTTTCTTTGCCATTTTATGTACCTTTTATAATAAATTCTAAATTACTTTTCTAATTCCGCTTGAACAAAATCAATTTCAACGGGAGTTTTACGTCCAAATATTGAAACCAAAACTTTTATTTTCATCTTTTCTTCGTTCACTTCTTCAATGGTTCCGTTAAAGTTATTAAAAGGACCATCAATAATTTTTACAATGTCGCCTTTCTGGAAAATAGTTTCCATCCTTTCGGTTGTTTCATCTTGTGTAAGACGACCGATAATTCTTTTTACTTCTTCCGGCTGTAGTGCATTCGGGTTTTTTCCAGAGCCTAAAAATCCCATAACCGATTGAGTATTGATAATAAACTCTTTAACCTGGTTGTCTAAATCGGCGTGCACAAGTATATACCCCGGGAAGAAGTTTTTAGTTTTACTCTTTTTCTTTCCGTCTTTTACTTCAAACACTTTTTCCATAGGTACAAGAACTTCGTATATTTTTGCTTTTAAAGATTCATTTTCTTCAAGTTCGGAATCGATAAAGCCTTTAACCTTATTTTCATGACCTGAAAAAGTTCTTACAACATACCATTTTCCATCCATTACTTCACCCACTTAAAAAAGCCCCTTAAAGAGCTGAGTTACAGCCATATCTATTACGTAAGTAAATGCTGCAAATAAAAGACAAACAACAATAACAACATTTGTTGATTCTTTTAATTCGTCCTTGGTAGGCCAAGTAACTTTTTTCATTTCTTTAACAACATCATCAAAAAAATGGATTATTTTATCTTTCATATCCTTATCCTATTAAATCAGCACGTCAGGGAGGACTCGAACCCCCAACCTGCGGTTTTGGAGACCGCTGCTCTAGCCAATTGAGCTACTGACGTAGCTAAAAAATTATTTAGTTTCCTTATGGATAGTATGTTTCTTATCCCATCGGCAATACTTTTTGTATTCTACCCTTCCGGCATGCAATCTTTTATTTTTAGTTGTAGTGTAATTTCTTCTTTTACACTCTGTGCATTCTAATGTTATTATATCTCTCATAATTTTTCTCGATTAAAAATTTCTTACTTCAAACTTTACTTTTATTCAACTAACAATCCCGATTTATCGATGACCTCAACAAACTTTTTTTCAGTGAGCTGACGACCGGGATTGAACCGGTGACCTCATCCTTACCAAGGATGTGCTCTACCGACTGAGCTACGTCAGCATTATATTCATCTCCAATCCGAAGCCTTCAATACAAAATAGAACAAATTTTTCAAACTTTTTCCGTGAATTGATAATCCCGAATTAACAGAATAACCTCATCCTTACCAAGAACGTGTTCCAACAACAGAGTTGCGTCAGCAATTAAATTATCTCTGAGCGGGAGACGGGACTCGAACCCGCGACCAACAGCTTGGAAGGCTGTGACTCTAGCCAACTGAGTTACTCCCGCATTTCTTTGTCAATCTCTTTATCAACTATAAAAAAATCATTCCTAGTAAACCCGCAACCAATCCGTCGGTTGACGGGATGACTCTAATCAACTGAGTTACTCACGCATCTAAATTTCAATCTCTATAAGAACTTTTACAGGTTATTCTTTTTCAAGTAAACCCGAGACCAATCCGTCAGTTGACGGATGACTCTAGCCAACTGAGTTACTCCCGCATATTTTCATCAATCTCTTTATCAACTATAAAAAAATCATTCCTAGTAAACCTGCAACCAATCCGTCGGTTGACGGATGACTTTAATCAACTGAGTTACTCACGCATCACCAAAAAAAGAACAGCAAATATATATATTTTTTAGAACAAGAAACAACAACATAACCCTTAAAAACAAAAGGGATAAACAACAGTGGGCGGCGAGGGATTCGAACCCCCAAAGGCGTCAGCCAACGGATTTACAGTCCGCCCCGGCTCTCCAACTCCGGCGTCCGCCCAAAAATATAAACAAGCATCAAATATATCGCTATTTTTATAAAATTGCAAATTATAAATTGATACATTTTTCTAAATTTTAGATAATATTTAAGTCTGATGTTCTTTTATAGTATGGACTTAGGGTTGAAAACAAATTATACTTAGGTTTTCCGTTGAGACAATTCCAAACAGATTTGTGGTGATTCCGTGTTTTTGAATTTAAAGGTTTTAACCAAAACATAAAATCCTTATTAAAAATTTGCATTATTTTATTTCTTTCGCCTTTTGTAAAACAGGTAAACAAGAAATTTTAATTGTTTTTTACACAAATTGCTACTTTATCCTCTTAAATATATTTTAAGTCGTCCGATCAATCATTCGGTTTTCTGTTAATTATTATTTTATTTCGTGGGATTTTACTCAAACAAGAATTACTTCCGCAAGCACTTATGCAAAAATGGAATTATTACAATAGTTATGTTCCCTTCTCAATATTAGTCCATAATTTATTCATATTTCAATACATCAATAAATATAGAAAGCAATTTTCTTTATCTGAAAAATCTATGCAAATCACCACTTCTCTGTAATAAATTAGTCGATGATCTAACCGGAATTTAGGCTAAATAATAATCTTTGCTAGTAATTCTTTAATGTATTATTTTGATGTTATCATAATAGATTGTCGGGGTTATATATGAAAAAATATTCCTTCTTAATTTTCTTAATTATTTATTCAAACCTTTTTGCACAAGCAGATCATAAATCAATACTTTATTTAAAATCAGAATCAAAACAATTAATTAAAACCGAACAATTCTTTTCAGATTCTGTTTACTCAAATAAAAAATTGAATAATAAATATTCTGTTGGAAGTTTAATTGCACAAGGATTAACCGGATCTATTTCCGGATTAGGACTCGGTTTTTTAGCTATTGGAAGTGCGTTTGCGTATTCTTGGAGACACGGAGCAACTACTTTCAGTAGAGTGGGTTTCACCCTCTTGGTACCTGCTTCTATGATATTTGGATCAGCAATTGGCGTACATTTGATAGCAAAATATGAAAATCCGAAACATTCATTTTGGCAGACGGTTAAATATTCTGCTTACGGCGCCGGTGGTGGAGTTATTTTATCTCTAATTCTTGCATCTCTACATACAAAAACAAATACAGGTGAGGTTGTATTAATTTCATTATCGCCTGTAATAGGATCGTTAATTTATTCAAATTATGTAACCGAGTGGCCTGAGACAAATCAAAAAGATAAAATTAGTAAGATTACTTTTAGAAAATTGAATTACTCTTTCAAAGACTATTATGAGAGTACACAATTATTTAGAATAAATATTTTATCAATAGCTTTTTAATAAAATATTCAGGTTTAAGTTCTGAAAAAAATATCTTTTAAAGATTTTTATTATTTAACTTAATAGCCCCTTGATTTTACGTACATTTTTACGTACGTTATTTTTCAAAGGAATAAATATATGAAAACAATTACTGCAACAAAAGCAAGAGAAAATTTTTACAAACTTATTGATGAAACTTCCAAAATAAGTGAGCCTATACAAATTTCGGGTAAGAGAGGAAATGCTGTTCTTGTTTCCGAGGAAGATTGGAGAGCAATACAAGAAACTCTTTACCTGGTTTCAATACCCGGAATGAGAGAATCAATAATGAAAGGTATGAAAACACCTGTCGATAAATGTTTAGATAAACTCGAATGGTAAATTGGAAAATTGTTTATACTAAACAAGCACAAAAAGATGCTAAAAAACTTGAAGCATCGGGACTAAAAGAAAAAACCGTAAACATTTTAGAAATACTCAAAAAAGATCCTTACAAAACATCTTCACCTTTTGAAAAATTAGTCGGTGATTTAACCGGTTCTTATTCACGTAGAATAAATATACAGCATAGATTAGTTTATCAAATTTATGATAGTATTAAAACAATTAAAGTTATAAGAATGTGGACTCATTATGAATAAGAGTTCAATGGTTCCACAATTCCCTGTCTAAGCTTCTATACTGAATTGCTTCGCTGATATGCTGCGGTAATATGTCTTCTGATTTTTCAAGATCGGCAATTGTGCGGCTTACTTTTAGTATTCTGTCGTAAGCCCGGGCGGAAAGTCCTAATTTTGTCATAGCTATTTTTAATAATTCAGAACCGGCTGAATCCAACTTGCAGAAATATCGTACTTCCCTTGAACTCATCCCGCCGTTGTTAAAAATATTGGGAATACCTTCAAATCGTTTATACTGAATTTCTCTTGTTGCAATTACCCTTTCTCTTATCTGCTGTGAAGCTTCACCCTTTGCCGTTGAAGATAATTCTTTATACTTAACAGCCGGTACTTCAATATGGATATCAATTCTATCCAATAACGGTCCGGAAATTTTAGACATATACTTTTGAATTTGAGGGGGTGCACAAGTACATTTTTTATTCGGATCAGTAAAAAATCCGCACGGACAAGGGTTCATTGCCGCCGAAAGCATAAAGTTAGCCGGAAAATCCAAAGACAATTTTGAACGGCTTACAGTTACACGTCTATCCTCAAGTGGTTGACGCAATAATTCCAATATATTCTTTTTAAATTCGGGAAGTTCGTCCAAGAACAAAACACCGTGATTGGCAAATGAAACTTCTCCCGGTTTCGGGAATGTTCCACCGCCGATTAGTGCAGCATCCGATATTGTGTGGTGGGGACTTCTGAATGGTCTTTCCGTTACCAAAGCTTTATTTGTTGAAAGAATTCCTGCAACAGAATGCACCTTTGTTGTTTCCAATGCTTCTTCAAATGTCATTGGCGGAAGAATTGAAGGAATTCTTTTTGCAAGCATTGTTTTCCCTGAGCCGGGAGGACCTATCATTAAAATATTATGAGAGCCTGCAGCGGCAACTTCCAAAGCACGTTTAACATTTTCCTGTCCCTTAACATCAGAAAAATCCAAATGGTATTTATTTACCTGCGAGAAAACACTTTTAGTGTCGGCTTTAATAGGAGCTTTTTCAATTTCACCGTTTAAAAATTGTACCGTTTCTTTTAAGGATTTTATTCCGTAAACTTCAATCCCTTCAACAATAGAAGCCTCATTAGCTGTTTCAATAGGTAAAAATATTCTACGTATTCCCTTCTGTTTTGCTTCGGCGGAAATAGAGAGTGCACCTTTAATATTTCTCAGTCTTCCGTCTAAAGAAAGCTCGCCTAAAAAAACCGAATCAGCCAAGCTTTCTTTTTTTATAATTTCATTTGCTGATAAAATACCAAGTGCAATCGGCAGATCAAAACCGCTGCCTTCTTTTTTTATATCTGCGGGGGCAAGATTTATGGTTATTCTTTTTATAGGAAATTCATACCCGCTGTTTCTGATTGCGGCTGTTACTCTTTCCCTGCTTTCTTTTACAGCATTATCGGGGAGACCGACTATTGTAAATGCAGGAACCTGCCTTTGAAAGTGTGCTTCTACTTCGACTAAATATGCGTTTATTCCGAGAGTTGCACTCGAATATAATTTTGAAAACAATTAATTGACCCCGAAGTTATTCAAATAAGTTTGGATAGTAATTTACAAAAAGTATAATAAAAAAAACCCGTTTTCTTCCCCCTGACTTTTGAAGGGTTGAAAACAAGTTTTGATTATACTCTGCCACCGAATGATCGGTGGCAGCAGTGTAATAGTTAGTTACGTATACCCACATATATCAAACCATAATTTTCTATCCCATTGTTATACCTATTTCCAACTGCAACTATTAGATTATTTCTGATTGCAACACTTCGTAAATTATCTCTATTGTTGATTAGTTCTGTGTATAACTTCCAGCTTACTCCGTTATAATGCCAAATTCTGCCTTTGATTCCGACAGCAACAATATCATTTGTATTATTTGCTCTAACCTTTGTTAAGCCCCAATTATTAGGATCACCACTCCAAAGGTTTTTTGCTTTTCCATTATTATCGTTGCCTATTCTGTATAGACCATACCAGGTTAAGAGAAACAATTTGCTATCATTATTTGCCCATATACTTTCAATTGCTCCGGAAACAGCATCCGGATTGTTAGAGAATAAATTACTATTTGGATTATTTATTACAGTGGTTAATAAATTATTATTATATTTTAATAATACTGTAGGTTTAAAATCTTCCCATCCTGAAATCCACACATTTTTACCCGTTCCCCACACGTCAAGTAGTTTGACGTCAGTTCCGCTGTTTATCTTTTGCCAACCGCTACCGTTGTAATGGGCTATACTTCCTCCACGTCCTACAAAATACATATCATTTGTATTTGCACCCCAAGCTTTTGATAATGAAAGATTGGGATCTGTTGTTGTCCTTACGTCAAACATTGTCCAATTTTGTCCATCCCCGTGTATGGGTAAACTTCCAACCATCCAAATATCTGTCGGAGAGAATGCAAAAACCCCTTCTAATTCGATAGTGATAATTTTTCCCCTAAATTCAGTTTTAATCCTTTTCAACTCCCACTTGCTCCCATCCCAATGTATGGCATTATATAAAACGGGACTGCCGGTAGAGTCATAAACATACATCTCCCCCACTGCCCAAATATCATTCTCATTTATTATTGCCACGTCATAAAGTGTACTGCTGCCTCCTTGTCCACCAAATGTAAATGTCTGCCACGTAAAGTTGTGGCTTGTTGTATCAAGTGTTTGTATCTGCACACTTCCGCTTACTGCTCTTTGGTTATTTGTACCCGTTAGCTCAGCAGAGTAGGTGTAGCTTTGGTTGGGGTTAAG
>DRJC01000022.1 GCA_011052365.1 Ignavibacteria bacterium | reverse complement strand
GTTGAAGAAGCAGCAAAATATAATATATCACTTAAATTATTTTTTGAAATAGCGATTGCTGTATATACATAATTTGTAGGAGCATTATTATTTGTTAATTGTGTCCAGCCAATAGTAGTTTTGTTTTGAAAATCTGGAATTGTACTAACGGAATTATTTCTCCATAATTGAGTACCTGAGAGGTAGTACAAATAATTTTCATCGTTAGGATCAGGAACATAAGGGTTTATAAATAATTGCCCGGTAGCACCTGAAGGTGTTATTACACTCCATTTATTATTCCAATCCGGCATTTTGTTTGTTGTATATCTTAATCTATTTACTCTACCTTTTTGAGAACCGGTTAGTGCAAAATCTCTTGTAAAATGTGTATATCCACCGTCACCGGTGCTTACATCTGAAGATGGACTTGTAGTTGTACCGTTGAAAGTAAAATAAGGAGTTCCATTATCCTGGGCACCACCCATTACCCTGTTATCACCGGATGAATCATATATGGCAACCGTATAGAATTGGGTTACATTGTAACCGGTGTTTTTATCTATCCAGGGAAATACATCAACATAATTTGTATCGGTTATATCAGCTGCATAAGCTAAACCACCGTCGTTTCCGCTCCAAAATGCATTTATATTTACCGGGTCAAATGCAAATGAATGCTGATCCGGATGTTGATTAGGATATATAAATTTAGTGGGATGATAACCGGCAATCCATGTATTTTTTCTGCTAGTGGGAGTAGTTGCAAATCCATCAAACGATCTAAATAAATTTGTCCCACCAATAATAACAAGATTAGGATCTTCGGGATGTACAGCAACCATCATATTATAAGTACCTTGTACATTAAGAACTCCTAACGATGAAGATGATAAACCTTCACCGGAAAAATCAGGAATATGGGATGACCTGTCTTCCGATGCACCTGTACTTACGGTAATTTTATGAAAACTTACTACATCTATGCTATTACTTTGAACACCGTTATCTGTTAATACATAAAGTATATCAGGATTAGAAGGTGCAGAAGCTAAATAGGCGCGTGTATAAGAAGTGGTAGGATATGTAGAAGGAGTTATACTTGTCCAAGTATTTGGAGCTCCGTCAGAAGTAGATTTAAATATTCCGGGAGTATCTGTTTGTGTAATAGATGAAAAAGTCGCTTTAGATAAATATGCTATAACAGTACCATTTGCTGCAACAACAACATCGCCCCAAAAGTGCTGGTTAACACCACCTTTAACTAATGAAAATGAAGCTCCTCCATTCTGTGATCTATAAATACCAATTGCGTTACTTGCTATAAAAACAGTGCCTGTAGTAGGGCTGACAACTATTCTTGAAACATAATTGAAATTGCTATTAAAAGGATGGACGGGTACATTTTGAATTTTTATCCAGGTTTCTCCGTTATCGGTCGATTTATAAATACCGGTACCTCTAAACGGTGCACCGTTTGCACTTGCTGAATTTCCTTGCCATTCACCTGTTGAATAATACCATGTTGATGTATGACCTGAACGAGTATCTTGTGCAATTGAAGTAACACTTAATATATCTGATGTTTTACTTTTCATCGTCCAAGAAGAACCGCCGTCAGTTGATTTCCAAATACCTCCTGAAATTCCTCCGGCAATTATTGTATTACGATCTGCAACATCAACAGCTAAAGCTCTTGTTCTGCCGCCAACGTCAGCGGGTCCTGCTTCTTTCCAGGTAAAACTGTTTGTGGAATTATTTTTACCAAGTTTGGTCTTAAGTTCTTTTGCAAATTCCAATTCTCTTGCCCTGTAGTTTGGCGGTAGCTTACCTGTTGCAGGGTCTTTAAGCATGCGAAAAAAATACTCATCTCTCGCTTTCTTTAATTCTGCTGAAGCCCGTGGGGATGAACTTGAAATCACCTTTTTGTTAACAAGGTCTAAGTTTGGGGTATGTTGTAAAAAAGGAAATTGAAACATTACGACTAAAAATGCAACTAAGCCCATTGCAGCTAACAATAAGTATCGGTTCTTATTCATTTTCTAACTCCTCTTATTATTTGATATTAATTAATTTCCAATTTTGTGAAGGGGTAATGCCCAAACCTTCTTTTTGTTGTTTTAAAAGCATTAGAGCAGTTCTGCCGGTAGCAAATAATTTGTTATTTTTAATCTCGGATTTCAAATTATCCCCTACTTCTAATTTTATTTCAGAACCTTCCGCAACAGGTTTTGTATTCATTCCATATTCGTTTACTTTTATAATACGGACATTACTGATAAATTTACCGTCAACCTCAGAAACTTTTAAAATTTTAGCAGTAACCGAAACAGTTCCGGGAGCAATAGCCGGTTTGGAAATAGGATTTTTAGGCATAGTTTTGTTTTCTTTAGAAGTACCGCACCCAGTAAATAATACAGCCACAGAAAACATTAATAGGGCTAAATAAATAATTTTTGTTTTCATTTTATAACTCACTTATGAATATAAATTTATGACGGAAAGAAACAACGAATAATTAGGATTAATTTTTGCTTCTCAAAATTTAAATCGAAACTAATGAATTAAATATTTTTATGCAATAAAAAAGTTTAATTACTTTTTAACCCTTAATTTAAAATAAACTTCTTCGGGTGAAAAAATACCTGCAAAAAATCTTTCGTAAATAACAGGCTCAATGTTCACAATATAATCCATCCAACTAAGAGCCGAGAAATGAGATGTGATAAATTTCTTCTCGATAATTTCAAATTGTGCTTTACCTTCGTAATTGGTTCGGTGTTCCAATTTCCATTTTTCGTAAAATTTTAATTTTCGATTTCCGATGAATTCGTAATTATCAAAAGTCCTGATTGAAAACGGAATTTTGTGGTCAGGTTCGCCGAAGTACTTTGTATTCAAAAAGAAAGGGGCGTAGACAATAATTTTTGAATCGGGTTTTCCTATTCTGTAAAGCTCAGTAACGGTATTGTGGAAATTATCCAAATGTTCCAAAATGTGAGATGCATATATTTCATCAAATGTATTTTCTTCAAATGGATAAGGAAATTTATTTAAATCGTGAATCTGATTACCGCCGTAGTTCACAACATCTAAATTAACATATCCTTCTTTTAAATCTTTTCCGCAGCCGATATTTAATTTCATTTTTATCTATTATTTTTTCAATATTTATTTGAAAATTAAGTTAATGTAAATTCAAAAGAAAGGTTGTTTATAAATAAAAAAGGATTCCATCTTTACACACTATAGCGAGAAGAAAGATGAAATCCTTAACTTACTATTATCTAAAAGAAAATATTGGTGAATTTATTCGTTCAAAATTAATTTTTTCAATTTTTACTTTTATTACTCCTTTCGGTATCATTCCCAAAGATAGAGCCGAAGCTTTGGAAAGATCGATACTTCTTCCTTCAATATATGGACCCCTGTCATTGATCCGTACAATTACTTTCTTCCCGTTTTGTAAATTGGTAACCCGTAGGTAAGTACCGAATTTCATTGATTTGTGGGCAGCTGTAAATGACATTTGATCATAAATTTCCCCGTTTGCCGTAAGACGACCGTGAAATTTTGGACCGTACCAAGATGCAGTCCAGACCCCTAATTGAACATAGTCCGGTTCAACTGAAATATTGGATTTTGAATTTAAAATCGGATCATTGTTTTCGATAACAGTATTCGAAACAAAATCCGGGGTGGTTGAAAGACCGGAATATTTAAATCCCCCTGCAGCAAATAATACAATTATTATCAGAATCTTTATTAATCCTTTCAAACATTGCCTCTTTGGTTGTTATAAAATAATCTTACACTTTAAAATTACCCCTATAACAACAGTACGGCAATAGAATCTTTGGAAAATAAGCCGTATTTAGCAATATACAAATATCCGACTATTTTAGTTCTTCAGTCGGAAACCAACTTTTTTTATTTGATTCTATTATTAAAACAACCTTTCTATATATCATATAATTGATTATGGCTTTTCTCTCAGTTTCATTTTATATAAAGTCATCTAACTTGTTAAATATATAAAGTATTCTAAGTCAGTTAAACTTAGATTGAAAAAATTAATTCTAAGTAACACTCTTTACTTCTGTTATGTTCAATTTCTCATCAGTAAAATAAAATTATCTTTTGGGATTATCTGCGTTATATGAGAAAAAAGTTAAAATTTGACAAGCCTATATTTAATACATATATTTGCAATCTAAATTTTACATCGCGGGGTGGAGCAATTGGTAGCTCGTCGGGCTCATAACCCGAAGGTTACAGGTTCAAGTCCTGTCCCCGCTACTAAAGAAAAAGGTTGAATAAATGTTCGACCTTTTTTTATTTTAAAATATGAAACCTTTTGCCGTATATGTTATAAAAAGTGCTGAAGGGTTAACATTATACAGGTATGACAGTGAACCTACCTCATAGACTATGTCAACTTTACGACGATATGTTGAAAGAAACCCTTTTCTTCATTTACGAAAGAATTCGGTAAACTTATCTGGAAAGATAAAATGATTATTGTTTTCTGTTGCTACTCGCTCAGTTTCTTCCCTGAGCTTCTCCTCCCTCAACTTCCATTTTGTATCATAATTTTCCTGTAATTTCCTCTTTACGTCCCTCTCAATGTTAACCATCAGTGCCTGAGTAATTTCTATTTTCTCACCACATTTGGGACAATCTATAAATTGTTTGTTATCGTTCTGTGACATAATGAACCCCTTTATTTTTATTATAAATTGCAAACCAGTAAGAAAGCAACTCCCTCTCAATTTCTTTATAGCGCGGATATTTTTCAGATATAATTGACCAGTATTTTTGAGTATGCTTTCTTTCTATTAAATGCATAGTTTCATGATATACTACATAATGGAAATGGTGTTCAGGTAAGTAAATAAGGAATTTGTTGAATGTGAGATTTCCGTGTGCGCTACAGCTACCCCACTTTGAAGTTAAATCCCTAAGAACAATTCTATTAACTAACAGTCCATATTCTTTGGAATAATTATCTACAATCTCTGTAATCAAGCTCCTCACTTCGTCAAGCTTTCTTGAACAAAGCTTAAGATCATTTGAAAATAAAAGTGCTTTGCTAATCTCATCCTGTTTCACACTTATCCAATCAGAATATTTATTCATAATTGAGTGATGTTTCATATTCATCGGAAGTATGAAATGTAGTTTCCCTGTACGTAGTTCAATTCGGGGATATTTTATATCTCTATTTTCTACCTTCGTAATCAATTAACTGTTCTCCAATACTTTTATGAATAGAATTTATCTCTTCCAGCTTCAGTTTGTATTTTGAATTCACTTTTTCGAATAAGAACTTGCGTAATTTCATTTCAACTGTTTTTTTCAACTCAACATTTTTTGACCACCCGGGAATCCTGATGCTTTCAAGTTCATCGTATAAATCTTTAATCTGGTTTATCATCTCTTTATCGTTTCCCTTTATTCCCAGTCGGTTTTTAATTACAAGCCAGGCTGACATTTCTTCGTCAGATAAATTTAATTCAGCCTTTTCTTTTTTAATTTCGTTTATTTCATTCAGGATTTGATTGGCATCTTCAAATTCCTTTGTTGAATCTTCTTTTCTTAGATTCCTTTCTCTCCATTCATTTACAAGCTTTTCTACTCTATCAATTAAAGATTCATAAATTGGATTTTTATGCTGATCAACTAAGACAAATTTGTTAAGTGCAAAAACAAAATTCGAAGCTTTATAGTCTTTACTTGCAGCTTCCTCTGAAATTCTTTTTACAAATTCTTCATCGATACTATTTTGCAATGGCAACCGGAATATTTTTTCTATTTCTGTCTCCTGATGTATTAAATCAATAGTTTTTTTATAAAATTGTTTAACATACTTTTCAAAGTTTTCATCTTTTAGCACTACTTTTATGTAGTAGGAATAAACCGCTGTAAGCCATTTATATTCATTAAGATTATCCAGCTTAACTTTATGGCTTCCAAGAAGTTCAAAAATACGACGTAGTTCTTTGTACAAATTGACAAACTCAATCTCAATAGACTTATCACTTGTAATAATTTTAATAGTCTCTGTCAAAGTCTCTTTATTATAATCGCGTTTAACCTCTTCGAATATTCTTCCAAGTTTGTTTATTCTTTCTATAAAATCTGCTCCAAGTTTATCTTTATTGATTACTGATTTGAATATTTCCTCGTGTTCATAAAACTCGAAGGCTTTTTCTATTCTCTTAAAAATTCCTATATAGTCAATTATTAAACCAGCTTCCTTTTCTTTATATGGTCGGTTAGTTCTTGCAATCGCTTGAAGTAACCGTTGTTGCTTTAGTGGTTTATCGAGATACATTGTCTGAAGAATTGGTGCATCAAAACCTGTTAATAACATATCAGTAACAATTAAAATCTTAGGAAGATTCTCTTCTTTATAATTGATTATTGTTTCTTTACGTATCCGCTCGTAATCTTTACCATGATTTCTTTCTTCAACTTCTTTAACGTAATCATAAATCTCTTTTCTAATCCCTGACCGATCTTTATTTCTGTCGAACGATATTATGACTTCGGAATATTCTTTAGGAAGTAATTTATCAATAGCTCTTTTATATCTAACACAGGCGAGCCGGCTACCTGCTACTATTAGTGCCTTATATCGTCCTTCTACATTCTGATTAAAATGTTCAGAAATATCTTTAGCTATTTTCTTAATGCGGGACTTCATTTCAAGAAATGCATTAATATTATTAAGTTTTGTCCTTACTTCTTCCTTTACATCATCCCTAAATTCTTCAGGTATTTCTTCTTCGCTTGCTTCAAGAAATTCCTCAAGCTTCCCTTTATCAAGATGTAGATCATCTTGTCTTGGCTCATAAAGAATTCTCTTTGTATAACCATCTTTAATGGACTGGTTAATGAAATACTTATGCAGATATGGTTCTTCAGGTGGATAACAAAATTCACTGTAAGTGTTGATCGCCTTTCTTACAATAGGAGTTCCTGTAAAAGCAAAGTAGAAGGCGTCCCTGAATATTTCCTTCATTTGAGTAGCATATATACCAGCTTGGGAACGATGTCCTTCATCTATCAGACATATAATATTTTTTCTATCTCTGATAGTTTCACCTTGTTGTTTATTTACTTCATCAGCCAATTGGAAGAATTGTTCGGGATTAAATTTGTGTATCAGAACTATAAAAATTCCGCGTTTCCCCTGGTAGTTATTGGCTGCTATATTCTCTTTAAGTTTTCTTATTGAGCCGATTATATGAGGCTTCTTTATATCGAGTATATTATAGTCGTTTGATAATTGATTTTGAAGGTCATCACGATCCAGAATTATATATATAGACGGTGTACTGAGTTCATCAAAATAAAAAAGTTTGTTTGCCGCAAAAATGATTTCAAGCGTCTTTCCTGAACCCTGCCAATGCCAGATAAGCCCTTTATTTTTTTTGGTTTTCCCACTATAGTTGTCTTTAACACGGTTATAGATTGCATTTACTGCTTCAAATTGCATGTACCTGCCTAATACCTTTGAAGTTTGTCCTCTTTCAGATCGCACAAATAGAAAATCACTAACAATTTGTAATAAAGTTTTAGGATTAAGCATTTGAATAATAGATTCGATTTCATCAGGTTCTCCACCTTTGACACGTGTATTCTCTCCATCATCAGAGCCTCTCCACAAATAAGTCTTTGGGTTTTCTTCCCAGGGAACTATTGGGAAATATCTAGCTGATGCTTCGGCAGCTACACCAATCTGAATATACTTGTATAGTTCAGGAACTAATTTCTCATAATCCTTAATCTGGTTATATGCACTCTCCCAGCTTTCAGCAGGGTTAGTTGGATTCTTTAATTCAATATTAACGAGTGGTATCCCATTTATATATAAGATTATATCATTACTGATTGATCGTGCACCCTTATTGTAAACCTGGTTACTTATAATAAAAACATTTTCATCAGGATTATCATAATTAAATATTGCAGTATATTTTACTACTTTATCCTGTCCATATTTTATCGGAACACCAAACTTAAAATACTCAAGTAATCTTTTAGCTCCGTTTTCATCTCTTGAAACAAGTTTTAATTCATTTAGAGTATGTTGTACGTCATCTTCAGTAATATTTTTATTCTTATTAAATTTTCTAATAACATTGAGCAAATCAGAAATTATTAAGGGTTCATCTGTTCCTGTTCTCGGTAGTTTGTTGCCTGGTATATATTTCCAACCCAACTTTACAAGCTGTTCTATAAAATATTTTTCAAGTTGTTCTTCGTTTCTCATTATTATTCCCAATTCCAGTTTTCAGGATTCCATTGTTTGCTTTCTTTTAATCCGAATATTGGTTCAATAAAGTTTTGAATTTTATCTATAACTACTCTAAACTCGTTTTCTGCTTTAAGTTTATTTTTCTTTAGGAATGCAGACCATTGAGTTTTTTTCTGTCTATCATCTTTGAGAATCTCGTAAACAGAAGTTCTTTCCTGCAAATCTGTTTCCCTGTTTTTGAATGTATTATTTATTGCAATTTTAAGTGTTTCTGAATTAAAGGATTTGCTCGATGAGATAAAAAGGATATCATAAAAATCTTTCATCCGGCTAGTAAGTATATTTAGCTTTACTATTGATTCAAATTTTTCAGCAATTGCAGATTCGAGTGAATAAACTTTAATCTTTGGAACTGCTGAATTTAGTATAACAGGGAAATCCATTTCTATCGGTCCTGCTACAATCTCATCTCCGAATCCTATATCTACCGATACATTGTTTTTGATTGTATCCATAGAACAAGGTAGATGAATTTTAATTCCTTTGTAATCAGCTTCTTCTTTGATTTCTTCAGCCGTTATATTTTTTATATCGAAGCTAACGCCATCATCATTTTGGATAGATGCTATTTCAGCAATAATTTTCTTAAAGTCTTCAATATCATCTTTTATTGCTTTCCCTAAAAAATCAATATCTTTAGTCGGACGGTATCTGGAAATGTTGTAACCTGCAAGAATCAACGCTCC
Source organism: Ignavibacteria bacterium (assembly GCA_011052365.1). Classification (GTDB taxonomy): domain Bacteria; phylum Bacteroidota; class Ignavibacteria; order Ignavibacteriales; family Ignavibacteriaceae. The sequence continues at coordinate 2,228 of DRJC01000022.1, read as the reverse complement.
TTTTAGAATCAAGTTATCTTTATATTCTGACACAGACAGTCGATATAAAAACCTTTCCTGGAAATATCTTCTTAGCAGAGCATTATAATCCACATTTAGTTGCCTTGCTACATTTAATAATTGTGCTCTTGCCGAAGCACCTATATTTGTCCTTCCTTTTTTCATGCAACCAGTCCTTTTAGTATCGGCATTAGAACTGTTTTTACCTGGCATATTTCTGCATATTTTATAAGCTGTGGTATTTTCTTATACTTGCTTCGTAGATACGTTTTCAGTGCTTCAAGTGCTATATCTTCTCCAAGTTTATTTCTGTAACGGAACATATCACATATAGTTTTTTCTTTGTTGTATACTTTAATTACCCCGTGCTTTGTTTTTATTTCTTCAATTCCCGGTTTATAGAATCTTTCCCTGAAAAAGAATGGCTTGCTTGGCGGATATTCTATTTTCTTTACCTTTTCAGAATTTGGTATCGCATAGTATATTTCCCAAGGATTTTGCGTTGTCAGTTCGTGATAATCCAGCGCAGAAATAAGGCAAATAACTCCATTAGGCACTGCTTTGCAGATAGTAAGAAGACTTACATTAATACCTCCAAAACTATCATAGTCAGAAAGCCTGTAAACACCGGGCTTTACTTTTTCAATTACTCCTTCTTTTACTAGTTTAGTAATGTCTCTTGTCTGAAATCCGGATTTCTTCATTTCAATCATTCGGGCAAATCCACCTTTTTTTCTAATATATTCTACTATTTTTTCCATATTATACCTTTGAATCGTTTTTACTGTCAACAATATACATTGACAGTAATTTAGAATCAATGCTTATATTCCAAATGAACAAGGCAAATATGACAAAAATGCCTTGAATTCGATTCACTTAAATTTTAACTCTTTTCCTGCCGGTTAAAAGATCATCCATTAAGCCTTGTTTGATTTTCTCATATCTATGTTTCCTAGCCTTCGATAGACTAATCCTTCTATCAATATCCAATAATATTTTAGCTATTTTATCTTGTTCTTCATAAGAAGGTAATGGTACAGTCAAATTTTCAAGCAGATTTTTTGAAAGTTCTTTGAAAGTACTTCCACCACTAATGTTTTCCAGATAATTTCTTATACTAAGAAACAAGTAATAATAAAATTCTGTTGAAGTCTTAATTTTTTCTTTTCTTACCAATGCCTTGCAGCCTTGATTAAAAGTAACTGGAAATTAATTTATTCAGAAACTTTTTCTAATAAACCCCAAGCATTAAAAAGAGAAAAATGGCTAAAGTCCGGTGTTGGTAGAGAATTTCTAAAAAATAATGTGTTGAAATATTAACTGTTACAGGTTCAATCCGCGGCGGCGGACTGTCCCCGCTACTAAAGAAAAAGGTTGAATAAATGTTTGACCTTTTTTTATTTTAAATAGTGATAAGGAAAGGTATTGCCAACAAGTTGAGCAAACGAAGTGGGTAAGATCACGATTTATAGGTATCCTACATAAACAATGACAAATGTCTTGACAAAATAGATGTCAGATTTTTTATTTTTAAGGATAATAACGTGTTAGGTCAAAGTAAAATGTAACCGAAGTAGTTAGTCCGTAAGGCTGATAAACCATTTTGTCATCTCTTTTGAAAATTTAATACATATTATAAATTAAAATTAGTAAATTTATGAAAATAAATATCTTTTAGATAATCCAATTCTGTATTTCAAGATTCGCCACATTTCTTATTGCATTCATCTTATCAGCTGTAATTAATGTCAAATTATAATATTTTGCTACAGCACAAATCCAAATATCATTCTCTTGCACCTGAATATTCTTATCAGTAATTGGATCTTTATATTCAGCTAACCTTCTTTTCTTTTTATCAGATTTAGGGCAGTATTTTTCAAATAATAATGCTCTTATTTCCGCATAGTATTCCCTGGCAATTTCCTGATCTATAGATAAAATTTCATAACCTTTTAGATGATTACTAATATTTTTTATGTCTTCTTTAATTTTCTTAGGTGCTAGTTTATAGCCATACTCAATTTCACCCACATTTATGGCACAAAAGAAAATTTTAGCATTTTTGCTGATCTTAGAGATATATGTTTCTATTTTAGCAGTTTCTTTATCTTCTATTCCCATCTTTAAGTGAGCAAAATGAGAAACAATATTTGTATCTAAAAGAAAATCTTTCATTAATTAAATTCTTGCAAAAAATTTATGGTCTTTTTACTTTTAATTTT
>DRJC01000021.1 GCA_011052365.1 Ignavibacteria bacterium | reverse complement strand
CAATTAGATAACAGAGAAAACAAACATCAACCTAAGTCATTGAGAATCCTGTCTCTACTCTACCGGTTAACCCGCCGTTAAGTTGTATTGTTTTTAAGAATGAATAGAAATTATAGATGTATATAGATATTATTCTTCAGAATTATTCAATATTTTACTTAATCAACTTTTACCACCGATTAATCCTGTGAACCTATTTATCTACTCGCCTTCATATTCCATAAATAAAATAAAAAGCCCGGCTGATAAATTGGAAATTTCTTCAAGAGATTAATATTTAAAAATTCATTTTACATTCATCTTAAAAATTTCTCTTGGCACACCTGACTTACCCGAAATAACAGAAAGAATAATAGATCCGTCATTATTAAAATCCAGTTGCATAAACCCGGGTTCTGAAGCTGCAAAAATAGTTTTGTCGCCTTCGGTTAAATAATTGTGGTGAGCGGAAGTACCAAAACCACTTACAAGGTAGTAGTTATCATTAATTCCCTTTAATACCTGGAGAGAATGTTCGTGTCCGGCTGCGTAAATCCAATTAGAATATTTGGATATGATACCTTCTATTTTATTTATCATATTCCGGTATTCGTCACTTGATAAATCTTGTGGTGAAATTCCGTTTTTTCTTAATAATGGGTAAAGAGAACCAATTACCGGGAGAGGAATCCACAATGATCTATTTAATTGCCTTAAAGGGAAAATATGTTGTTTCCAACTAAAATAACCTCCGTGCTCTCCGTAACTTTCTAAAGGATGATGTGCCGCGATAATTGTAAATCTTTTACCTTTGCTTTTAAGAGCACTGTCCAAGGAATCTAATATTGATTTTTCATTTACGGGATTGCATTTACTGTTGTCTTTATTTGCTTGTATATTTCCATTCAGCCACCAGTCTGTGTCTATAATTATCAGTCGTATTTTATCTCCAAGGTCTACAACTTTAGGTCCCGGACAGCCGTTGTGCGGAAGCATCTTTACATTTTTTAATTTTTTATCAATGATATATTTATCAACACTTTTAATCCTGTCCCAACCGTCATTATCCCCGTTATTCCAATCATGGTTACCGGGAATAAATATGCCGTTTGAATTACTATTTACTATTGTTTTTATTAGTTCGTTTAATCTCCTCTCCGCTTCTTTTCTCTCGGGGCTATCCTTTTGCGGCATTCCATCCGGGTAAATATTGTCTCCTAAAAAAAGGACGGTGGTTTTGTCCGGATAAATTGATAGTTGTTTTTGCAATGCTGAAAGTACCGGTTCCTGTCCATTTTTTGTAGGATTACCTGCATCACCAATCAATAAAATTCTGTATGATAAATTTAGTTTTGTCGAGTTTGTTTGTGCAAAAACATTAGGGGATGAAAGGCATAGAAATAAAAAAACAACAAGAAATGTTTTTACGGTCAGAAGATTTTTTTTATTGCTGAGAAGCATAGTTAAAATTATAAATTAAGATTGTCATCAAATATAGAAATAAATAAATCTATTTAAAGTATAAGAAATCACACATTCACATTAAAAAAATTAAAGGTACTTGTATAAAATATTAAGTATCCTTAAATTTATAATTAAGGAAACAAAACAATATATGAAAAATATTTCAATAGAAAATTATTTGGGTGAAATTTACAAGCTTGAACAAAGAGATGTAAGGGTTAAAACTAATATACTCGCAAAAAAGATGGATATATCAAATGCAGCTGTTACGGATATGCTAAAAAAACTTTCTTCAAACGGGTTAATTTTATACGAACGTTATAAGAATATCCAACTGACTAAAAAAGGAAGAAATTATGCTGCTGTTGTTGTTAGGCGACATAGAATCTGGGAGATATTTCTTAATCAAATTGTAGGATTACCCTGGGACAAAGTACACGATGAGGCTCATCGTTTAGAACACTCCGCATCCGATGAATTAATAGATAGACTGGAAGAAATGTTGGATTACCCTGAGTTTGATCCGCACGGCGATCCGATACCCGGTAAAGACGGCAGTATACCAAAACATAAAGGTTATCTGTCTCTTTCAAAATTGGAAAAAGGGAAAATCGCAAAAGTAGTAAGAGTAAATGATTTTGACGACAAATTTTTAATCTATATAAAACAGATCGGGATAAAATTAGATCGAAAAATTAAAGTTGTTAATATTTTAGAATTTGATAATTCCCTTGAAGTAAAAATTAATAATAAAAATTATAATATCAGCAGAACAGTTGCCGAAAATATATTTGTAGGCGACTAAGAATAATGTACACCTGGAACAACCATAAAAATGGTTTTAGACAAGGTTTATGAACAAAATTGACAACGAAAGAAAATCTCTTGAAGATGTACACTCTTCCGTAGATACGACGCCCAAAAAAGGTTTTATAAGAAAGTTATTTGCTTTTGCTGGTCCCGCTTATTTGGTAAGTGTCGGTTATATGGATCCCGGTAATTGGGCTACCGATATAGCAGGAGGAAGTCATTTTGGGTACGCTTTAATATGGGTGCTTTTAATGTCAAACTTGATAGCCATCCTTCTGCAGAGTTTGAGTGCACGCCTTGGTATTGTTGCCGGCAAAGATTTGGCTCAAGTATCAAGGATGGTCTATCCTAAAAAAGTCAATTATTTCCTTTACATACTCGCAGAAATAGCTATAACGGCAACAGACCTGGCGGAAGTATTGGGTATGGCAATTGGTATTCAACTTTTGTTTGGACTTCCTTTGCTTATCGGTGTTAGTATAACTGTTTTGGATACTTTTGTTCTTCTCATTCTTCAGCATTACGGTATGAGAAAAATGGAAGCACTGATAATCGGTCTTATTTCCGTTATAGGATTTTCTTTTCTAATTGAAATGATATTGGTCAAACCGCAAATGTCCGAATTAATTACGGGCTTTGTACCGAGTATAGAAAATAATTTGGCGCTGTATATTGCAATAGGTATAAT
>DRJC01000020.1 GCA_011052365.1 Ignavibacteria bacterium | reverse complement strand
CGAGTCCAAGAAGTATCAAATCAAACTGCGGTATTTTATTTATTAATGTAAGATTACTTTTGAGAATTTCCTCATATCTTTTAGCCTCTTTTACCGGGTCGTTTTCACCTTTGATTCTAAAAATATTTTCTTTTGAGATCGGAATATTTTTCAAAAGACTTTCGTTTGCCATTCTATAATTGCTGTCTTCATCATCGGGCGGAACACATCTTTCATCACCAAAAAATATTTTAGTTTTTTCCCAGTTTATCTTGTCTTTAAAATTATCGGAAAGATATTTATAAATTATTTTAGGGGTTGAGCCGCCGGAAAGTGCAATAGAAAAAAATTCATCTTCCGGAGTCTCATCAATCTTCTGATTTAAAAACGCAGCAAAAGAACCTGCTAATTTATCAATGGTTGGAAATATTTTAATTGATTGTTCTTTAATCATAATTCACAAAACTTACCGTCATCCGAAAGATTTTTACAGGGATAATGCCATTCCATTGTTGGGTCTTCAATTAAATTATCGGCAGTTTCGGGTCCCCATGTACCGGCAGGATAACCGTAAACAGGGATGTCGGGATTATTTTGCCAGGCTTTCATTACCGGTTCCAAAAACTTCCACGCAGCCATAACTGCATCGCCCCTTGCATAAAGTGTGGAATCGCCGAGCATACTATCGTGAATCAGTCTCTCATAAGCTGTCGGGATTCTTTGGTTACACAAATCCGAATAGTGAAAATCCATATTTACATTTTCAACTTGAAAGCCCGCTCCGGGTAATTTCATACCGAATTTCAAAAGGATCCCTTCATCGGGTTGAATCCTAATTATAAGTTGGTTGCAGGATTCACAAATATCTTTTTTTGCAAATAGATAGTGAGGAGTAGGCTTAAAGTGAATTACCGCTTCAGTTACTTTTGTCGGCAGATGCTTGCCTGTACGAATATAAAACGGAACTCCGCCCCAACGCCAGTTATCAATATAAAATTTTAATGCAGCAAAAGTTTCTGTTTTAGAATTCGGATCAACACCTTCCTCTTCACGGTAGCCACGTACTTTTTCACCTCTAATTGTTGATGCAAGATATTGCCCGCGGATCACTTGATTTATTACTTCATCTTCCTTGATAGGGCGAATTGATTGAAATACTTTTACGGTTTCATTTCTGATAGAATTTGAATCCATTGATGAAGGCGGTTCCATTGCTATAAACCCGACAATTTGAAGCAAATGATTTTGTATCATATCACGTAAAGCGCCGGACCTTTCATAATAACCGCCGCGTTTTTCTATGCCGATAGATTCTGCTGAGGTTATTTCAACGTGATGAACATAATTCCTGTTCCACAGAGGTTCAAAAATTCCGTTGGAAAATCTTGTAACTAAAAGATTCTGTACTGATTCTTTACCTAAATAATGGTCAATCCTATAAAGCTGATGTTCCTTCCAATTTTTATTGAGTGATTTATTTAATTCCAGGGCACTTTCCAAATCATAACCAAATGGTTTTTCAATTATTACTCTCTTCCAACCATCGTCTTGTTTATTACAATTTATTTTTGCAAGATTTTGCGGTATCACACCGTAAAGACTCGGTGGTGTGGAAAGGTAAAAAATTGTGTTACCGTTGATTGATAATTCTTTTCTTAAGCTCTGCAGCTTTTTCAACAGGCTTGGATAATCATCGGGATTCTTTGCATCGACAGGTTGATAGCTAATTTTATTTATGAAAGATTCAACTTTTTCGGGATCAGCATGTTCAGAATATTTATCCAGGCTTTCGCACATTAATTTTTTAAATTCTTCATCATTTAAATCCGGTCTGCTTGTGCAAAGAATGGCAAATTTTTCGGGTAATAGATTTTGAATTTCGAGAGCAAAAATCGCGGGGATTAATTTTCGTTTAGTTAAATCTCCCGTTGCTCCGAAAATCACTAAAATACAGTTTTCAGGTCTGTTCATTTTTCTTTTTCCTTATCGGTTTTTAATTGCCGGCTTTAGTTTTAACAGCATGTCCGCCAAACTGATTTCTTAATGCGGCAAGCACTTTCATTGCAAATGAGTCATCTTGCTGTGATTGAAACCTGTTGTACAAAGATGAAGTAATTACGTGTGCGGGAACGCCAAATTCAATAGCTGCCTGTGCCGTCCATCTTCCTTCGCCGCTATCCGGTACGTAGCCTTCAATTTTTTCCAACTTCGGGTCCGCACTTAATTCATTAACAATCAAATCCAACAACCACGATTGAATAACACTGCCGAACCTCCAGCCGTTCGCAACAGACTTTAGGTCTAAATCAAAAGGAGACTTCTCCAATATTTCCAATCCTTCCGCATAAGATTGCATCATCCCGTACTCAATTCCATTATGCACCATCTTAACAAAATGTCCCGATCCGCTTTTACCGCAATAAGTGTAGCCGTCTTTTGGGGCAAGAGTTTCATAAATAGGGTACACATATTCCGATGGTTCTTTTTCGCCGCCGGACATTAAGCTGTAACCGTTTTGCAATCCCCAAACTCCACCGCTTACTCCGCAATCAAGATAGTGTATGTTATTTGCTTTAAGTCGTTCAGCCCTTGCCTGCGAATCTTTCCAGAATGAATTTCCGCCGTCTATAATAATATCATTTGCTTTCAGTAATGTTTGCAGTGTATCAATAGTCATATCAACAGGTTTGCCTGAGGGAACCATTAACCAAACAATTTTTCTTTCGGAAAGTTTACTTACTAAGTCTTCCAGCGATTCAGATGGAATTGCACCGTTTTCTGCTGCCTTTGAAACAGCTTCTTTACTTAAATCGAAAACTACAACTTCGTGTCCGTCTTTCATTAATCTTTCAATCATAAAGCCGCCCATTTTTCCAAGACCGATAAGTCCTAACTTCATTTTTTTCTCCTTTTTTAAATACTTACTTAATTTTATATATTTCTAATATTTATAACCAATTTATCATTAATAAATATACTGAATTAATGATACTTCAGAATGACTGGAATCACATGATTTGTATTATGCCGGTGAGGTTAAACTTGTAGATAATATAAATTTATCAATTAATTTTAAGCTGACTGAAACAGTTTAAAAAGTAGGTTCTTCTCTCTAAGAGGTTGTCTCAAAAGTACAATTTATTTGTTATTAATCGGTAATTATTACTGTTGCATATAAAGTTTATTGTGGGCTAAAGCCCAGCTATGTTTTCAAGTGAATAAACCGTCACATAAATGTGACGGAAATATTAAGATTTCAAACATTGCCGTCCGTTTAAACGGACGGTTCGAGAATTTATAGAAGCATTTTGGCTTTAGCCACATTCTAACGTTTCAAAATCGGGCTTTCCCCTTAGGTATCACTTAGTGAAGCCCAAATAGGAAATAATAAAATACACGAATATAATTGCCGGTTTAATATTACTGTAAAAACTTACCTATCGGGCAGGCAAGTGAAAAGTTAATTGGGTTTAAATATCGTGTGTTAAACAGGTAGTATTAGTTATTTCTCGGATGCAACAATTTTGCAATTAAGCCTGTCCATCCTGTTTGATGCGAAGCTCCCAGACCTTTCCCGTTATCACCGTGGAAGTATTCATAAAAAAGAATATAATCTTTAAAATTCTTATCCTTCTGAAATTTTTGATTGTCACCAAATACAGGACGGTTCCCGTTTTTATCTTTTAAAAATATTTTAGTCAAACGTTTGCTCAATTCATTTGCTATTTCACTTATCGTAAAATAATCGCCTGAATTTGTTGGATATTCTACTTTAAAATCATCGCCGTAATAATGATGAAATCTTTGCAAAGATTCTATAATTAAAAAGTTCACCGGAAACCAAATTGGTCCACGCCAGTTTGAATTGCCTCCGAATAAACCGGTCTGTGATTCTGCGGGTTCGTAATCTACTTTAAATTCACTCCCGTTAGCTTTAAGAACAAAAGGATTCGATTTATGAAATTTTGATAAGGCACGGATGCCGTATTCCGATAAGAATTCCGTTTCATCAAGCATTCGTTTTAATAATTTTTTAAATCGATGACCTCTCAGAAGAGAGAACAACCTACGCTCACCTTTACATGTAATTTCCCAATGCGAAACAAGATTAGAAAGATCGGGACGGTATTTTAAAAACCATTCCATTCGTTCGGCAAACTCAGGACATTTTTTAATTATTTCCGGTCCTATTACTTCTACGGCAAACAGCGGTATTAAACCAACCATAGAACGGACTTTTAATTTTGTACAGCCTTTGTTGGTGTGAAGAACATCAAAAAAGAATTCATCATCATCATCCCATAAGTTTACGCCTTCTCCGCCTATGTTTTTCATAGCACCTGCTATATAAAGAAAATGTTCTAAAAATTTTGTAGCTAAATCCTGGTAAACCGGGTTGTAAACCGAAAGCTCAAGTGCGATTTGTAATAAGTTTAATGAAAACATTGCCATCCAGCTTGTACCGTCGGCTTGCTCAATGTGCCCGTCAATAGGAGCTCCGGAACTGCGGTTAAACACACCTATATTATCAAGTCCGAGAAATCCGCCCTGAAAAATATTGAGTCCGTGTTCATCTTCACGGTTTACCCACCAAGTAAAATTTAAGAGTAACTTGTGAAAAACAGATTCCAGAAAAGCTATATCACCTTTACCGCAGTTCCGTTTTTTATCAATTTTATAAACGCGCCAAGTTGCCCATGCGTGAACAGGCGGATTAACATCAGAGAAATTCCATTCATAGGCAGGCAATTGTCCGTTGGGGTGCATGTACCATTCGCGTGTTAAAAGCTTTAACTGATTTTTTGCAAATTCAGGGTCAATAAGAGCAATGGGTATGCAATGAAACGCCAAATCCCAGGCAGCATACCACGGATACTCCCATTTATCCGGCATAGATAAAATGTCGGCATTATTTAAATGCATCCACTTGCTGTTTCGTCCGTGCAATCGTTCTTTAGGCGGGGGAGGCTGAGCAGGATCGCCGTTTAACCATTGAGGAATATCGTAATAATAAAATTGTTTGTTCCAAAGCATTCCTGCAAGCGCCTGTCTCTGCACATTTTTTTCATCCTTGCTTTTAATTTCCTTTTGAAGTTCATCGTATAATTGATTTGCATCATTCATTCTTTGCTCAAAGATTGAATCGAAATCAGCAAAAGCATTATTGAAAGCAGTCTTTGTCAACCTTAATCTTATTGATTTTGAACCGTCGCCCGGAATAACAAGACTATAATTTACTGCTGCTTTAGTTCCGCTTCTATCCGGGTTTACTGCATTTTTGTCTGCATTAACTATGTAATCATTAATTCCATCTTTATAAAAACCTTTTTGGTCCTTTACACCGTTGAGTTTTTTATAGTTTGTTTCATTTTCACAGAAAAGAAATTCACAATCTTTTTCACAGTGAAGTGAATACCTTCCAACAGATTTATGTTCGACCTGAATTACTTGACCAAAAATTTCTTTTAAATTAGGTTTATATGCATCATAACCCCAGACCCAGGTGTTGCGAAACCATATTTGCGGAATAACATTTATATGTGCTTCATCTTTGCCCCGGTTAAATACGCTTATTTTAATGAGTATATCCTCTTTGTCTGCCTTTGCATATTCAATAAAAATATCAAAGTATTTGTCTTCATCAAATATTCCCGTATCGATTAATTCAAATTCAGGATCAAGTCTTCCTCT
>DRJC01000019.1 GCA_011052365.1 Ignavibacteria bacterium | reverse complement strand
ATATTAATGAGTCGAACCTGCCTGCACGTAGTCCCGCCTTCCAAAGTCTTACGGCGGACAGGCGTTTCGGCATAGGCAGGTCTAAAAAGGTCAATTATAGCAAATTAAGTCTGGATTGTAAACTGAAATTAAATGATATTTTTGATCCGTTAGCTAACGGATACCTTTTTAGAGTAGACTCATTAATGTCTATTTATTTTTATCGGTTTTCTTTTCTTTCTTTATGATAATCGTTTTGCCAATGCTATCTTTAACTTCTATATCAATGGTTATGTCATCATCATCTTCGTGGTTTTTTAAGAACTCGTCCGCCTCTTTGCCTTTGTAAATTTTCACTGATTTGTTTCCGTCTCTAATTGTTGTTACCGTAATCTCTTTCTTTCCATCTTTAATTTCCACCTCAATTGTTTTCTCAACATCCTTATCGTTTGTATCCACTTTAAATTTTCCCACCTTTATTTTTACATTCTTTCCGTCTTTGCCAATCCAAGTTAAACGTTTTGAATTTTTATTCTTTTTGTCTAAGTATTCCTCTGCTTTTTTACCCCTAAGAATTTTAACGGTTGTTTCTCCATCTTTCGTGGTTTTGATTGTTATCTCTTTCCTGCCGTTAATCTCCTTTACTTTTACAGATTCTTTGATGCCGTTTTTCCCCGACTTTATTTCAAATAAATTGTCATCATCAAAGAAGGAACCATCATCTACGGTGAGGACAAATTTGTTTCCTTTCTTCTTTAATTTCTTTAGAATTTCCTCAGCTTCTTTGCCCGTAAAATTAACCGTACCTTTATCGGTTTGGATGCTTATCTTTTCAACCTTACCATTGATTTTATTTAGCTTATTATTTAATTCTTCTTTTATCTGTCCAAAAGTAATCGGACTGAGAAAGGTTAAACCCAAAACAATAAAACTAAATACGATCATTTTTTTATGAGATAGATTATTCATAGCATTTCCTTTTGTTATTATTAACAATTATTATTCTTATAAATTTAAGTCTATTATATAGTCAAAGAAGAAGTCAGTAATTATCATTAAATTGCACAGAAAGGTTTAAAAATATTTTTATGAAAGAACACTCTTATTCAAAATTTGCAATATTAATTTACAGATTCGGTAATATTCCTGTAACTTTTTTTCTGGCTTTATACTTAATAGCGTTAGGTGTTAATTTAGACGTAGGATGGGTTTACATAGTTCCGTTTATCATCACATTACTTATAGTTTATTTTCTTAACAAACATTATTTAATACTTTATAAGATATTACCGACTAAAATATTAGCCGATGACGAGAAAATAATCTGTTCTAATTTTTTCTTATCGAAAAAAGAAATAACTATTTACTACAAAAACATTAGTGAATTAAACGGTGGAATATTCAGAGGAAAATTAAGCGGACTTATGAAAGTAATTGACGGTGAGAACCATTATACAATCGGTTTCTTTCAAAAATTAAAGGGTGCTAAGGAATTGGAGACATTAATTTTAAGCAAAGTAAACCGTGATGTTTATGACGAAGTTATCAATAGAATCGGGTTTAAGAAAAAAAAGAAGAAATAATTAACACATCTGTTTGCGGCAATTCTAAAAAATGAAAATAGCAGTTTTATTATCGGGCGGTGTTGACAGTTCTGTAGCATTGAATTTACTAAAGAATGAAGGACACGATATAACCGCATATTATTTGAAAATATGGCTTCAAGATGAATTCTCTTTTTTGGGTGATTGTCCATGGGAGGAGGACCTGGAATATGCAAGGGGTGTCTGTGATCGGGCGGATGTACCGCTTGAAATAATTTCACTCCAGAATGAATATTGGGATAATGTTGTTACTTATACCATTTCCGAAATAAAAGAAGGGCGTACTCCAAATCCGGATATTTATTGCAACAGTCTGATTAAATTCGGACAGTTTTATGATAAGATTGACGATTCCTTCGAAAAAGTTGCAAGCGGACACTATGCAAAAGTTGAACCTGTGAATGGTAAATATCTACTTAAACGTTCACCCGATCCTATCAAAGATCAGACTTATTTTCTTGCTTATTTGAATCAAAGACAGTTGAGCCGAGCTTTGTTTCCTTTGGGAGATTATAAAAAATCCGAAGTTCGTAATTTTGCCGAGCAGTTTAATTTACCAAATAAAAACAGGAAGGACAGTCAGGGTATTTGCTTTTTGGGACAGGTAAAATTTAATGAATTTATAAAACAGCATCTCGGGGTAGTAAAAGGAGACATCGTTGTTTTTGAAACGGGGGAAAAAATAGGTGAGCACGAAGGATATTATTATTTTACAATTGGACAGCGATCGGGTTTAAAACTCGGCGGTGGTCCATGGTATGTTGTTAAAAAAGATCCCTCTCAAAATATAGTTTACATTTCAAAAGAAAATAAATCGGAAAGAAGCAGAAATACTTTTAATGTCGCTAAATTTAATTGGATAATAGGGGAAAATCCTGTAAAGAAAAATCTTCAAGTTAAAATAAGACACGGACAGCGGTTCTTTAATTGTACTTTAAATTTTTTAGATGATAAAACCGCCGAAGTTGTTTTAGATGAACCTGACCAAGGAATTGCACCGGGACAATTTGCAGTTTTTTACGACAACAAAATCTGTCTTGGCGGAAGCGTTATAATGGAGTAACACTTTCAATTCAAATTATCCATTTGCAGAATTTGGCTGTCACTGTACGACTCCTGATAAAAAGCTCAGGACAGGCGTGACAGTTTTGTAATATAACAATCAAAAATTATCGAACAGGCAATTATCCCTAAACTGAATTGGTTTTCGGATTTTATCAAAGCTATCTCTCTTTTTAAGAGAGACAAAAGTGAGTTTTTTATTAAATTAAAATCCGAAAACCAGTTTGGAAATTGTATGTTGATATTGCTATAGACTAAAATAAAGATTATATTTAGGTCTAAATATATAGGTGGAGATATGAAATATAGTGAATCAATAAAACCAATTAGTTATTTAAAAACTCATGCTTCTGAAGTTATTAGAGATGTAGTTAGAAATCAGAAGACCTTAATAATTACTCATAATGGTGAAGCTAAAGTTGTTCTTCAAGATGTTAAGCTTTATGAAAAAACACAAGAAAGTATTGCACTTTTAAAAATTCTTGCATTGAGTGGAAAGGAAATAAAATTAGGGAAATATAAACCACTTCAAACATCCCTGAAAAATGTTAATAAAAAAATAAAACGGTTCAAACGGGAACAAAGTGAAATACAAAGTTAATATTGTAAAATCAGCCGAAGATGATTTATTGGAAATATATAAATATATCTATTTTAATGATTGTGAAGAAAATGCTGATAATGTATATTCAAAATTAGTTGAGAAAATATCATCCCTCCAAGAATTTCCAAATCGTGGACATAAACCCCCTGAATTAAATTTATTAGGGATTGAAGATTTTTTAGAAATAAATTATAAACCGTATAGAATCATATATAGAATAATTAAAAAAGCAGTTTTTGTACAAGGTGTTTTGGATGGTAGAAGAGACTTACAAAAATTATTACAAGAAAGATTGATCCGGGAGTAATAAAAACATATAATATATAGTTGCCTAATTCCACCCTACAACCCGCACAAATTATCATGTTCATTTGCAGAATTCACTTTATTCCTTTATACTTTAATCAACTCTTATAATATTAATAATAATGCAAGAATCACCTTTTGATAAAATCGCTCCGTTCTATGATGAGTTGTTTTCAGACACAGAAATAGGTACGTACTTAAAACAAATTGTACAAAATTATTTGGATGAAAATCTTCCCAAAAGTGAACTTAACATTTTGGAAGTAAACTGCGGAACAGGTGTCGACGCTATTTATCTTGCACAGAAAGGACACAATGTAATTGCAACCGACCAATCAGCCGAGATGATAAAAAATGCCCAGCTAAAATTAAAAGATATTCGGTCGGCAAATGTAATTTTTCAACAGATGGATATAAAGGATATAAAAAACAATTTTACTGAGGAAAAATTTGACCTGGTTTTTTCAAATTTCGGAGGATTAAACTGTATTGACAAAAACGAATTAAAGAAATTCGGCAATGACATAAAAGGAATGTTAAATCCTGGAGGCAGGGTTATCGCTTCGATTATGCCGCCGCTTTCTATTTGGGATTT
>DRJC01000018.1 GCA_011052365.1 Ignavibacteria bacterium | reverse complement strand
TTTGACTTTAATCCACCACAAAAAATAAAATTAAATTTTAAAGTGAAAGCGGCAGAACAATTAATAACTGCAAATTATGCAGATACCGGTTCACCTCACGTGGTAATTAAAATAAATGATGTATTGGAAGATCCCCTGAATCCACTTTCCAATTACGATCAATTGTTGGAATTTCCTGTTTATGAAATTGGGAAAGAAATTAGAAATCTACCGGAATTTGCACCCGGCGGAACCAATGTGAATTTTATAAAAATTGTAAATGATTCAATATTGATAAGAACTTATGAAAGAGGTGTAGAAAACGAAACACTCGCTTGCGGTACCGGTTCGGTTGCGGCTGCTGTAATTGGAAATTTGGTCGATGGTTTAGAACCACCAATTAAACTGATAACTAAAAGTGGTGAACATTTAACTGTTGATTTTAAAAATAATAACACTAATATTGAAAATATTAGTCTAACAGGATCAGCAAAAATAATTTTTATTGGGGAATATTACTTAAATTTGTAGAACAAAAATTTATGGAGTTTTAATGGGCAGAGTAAAGTTGATGATCAGATATGAAATTGATTCATCAAAAAGAGAAGAGTATCTAACAATAATTAGAGAGCTAAAAATTTTACTAACTTTTGACAGTTTGGAAGATTACAGCGTTTATGAAGTAAGAGGTAAAGCAAATCATTTTGAAGAGATTTATACTTATAAATCTCCCGAAGCGTTTGAAAATTCCGATGACGAAGAAAACGAAAGAATTAATATATTGATAAATAAATTAAGTACACTAACAAACGGAAATACCACAAAATATACCACGCTTTATGAGATAAACACGGATAAACTTACTTAACATTTCTTTAACTACTATTTTAAAATGTGCACTAATTCATCCTTTAAGGAAGGTAATTATCAGTACGCATTTCGGTTACTTAAAAAGTAAATGTTGCTTTGTAAATGAGATTGTTTAACTCACTCTATGTGTTATTAAATTATTAAGGTGGGCTGTCAACAGGCACATATTTATAATTCTTTCAATTAAGTTCTAAAAATCTATTCAACGACTATTTCCACTTTTAGATTTTTCTCTTTTTTCGGGGAACTTTTAATATACCTGTTCTTTTTAGAATCTTTAATTTTATCAATTTCTACAAATATTAATCCGTCAAGGCTATTTTTAAAGTGAGGGTCGACCGTAAAATCTATAAATTTTACTCCACCAGGGTCACATAAATTTGAATAATGTTTGAAAAGTGTTGGGATTGAATAACCATATTCTCTAAGTATACTTTTTAGTTCCAACATTTCTAAGTTGAAATTATCACCTGAAAAAATATTTAATAATACTTCTACTCTTTTTTCTGATATTGTAAATTTGTTTTTAGCATTTGCTAAAATTCTGTATTGACCAAACCATTTCTGAAAGAAAAACACTAATAATTCTTTTGCAGACTGGGAGTAAGTATTATTTAGGCTAACTCCACCAAACATGTATTTTATATTTTTATTATTATTTAAGAAAGCTCCTATACCTTGCCACAAATAATCTAAGACATTGGAGTTCCAGTATTTTGATTGTACAAAACTTCTTCCAAGTTCTATAGATTCGGGTAATAAATCAATAAATAGTGAAGAAAAATTAAAGAGAGTAGAAGTATACAATCCATTGATAGTGTCTTTATCAATTATATTTTTACATATACCTATTCTGTATGCCCCTATAATTTCCAAATCATTCTCATCCCACAAAACAATATGTTCATATTTTCCATCGTAAATATCTAAATCAAGTTTTTTCCCTGTTCCTGTTCCTACTTTTCTGAAAGTTATTTCCCTCAATCTTGCAATTTCCCTTATAACGTTGGGTGACTCTTTCATGTTTGTTAAGAGTATTTTTTTAAAATCATAAGTTTCTTTCAATATTTTACAATTTGATATTTCGTTTTTTAATATGTTCTTTCTTATAGGATGGATAATATTTTTCTCAGTTCTAAAGATACCGGTTTTGTCTTTACCTATTAAGTATGTGTGTTTACGTAATCGTTTAATATCATGTTTAAAGTTGCTTCTATTATTTGAAAAAACACCTGCCGGAATTTGTTCGCCTATTTTTACTTTAAATGATTTTGATTTCTTGTTAAGAAGTTCTCTGATTAAAAAATACTCTGAAATTTTTTTATTTATAAATGAAAGAAGATAAAATCCATAAGAATTTTGTGCGTCAATAAAAACCGGTAGTATGGGACAGTTATACTTAATAGAAAATTTTACAATACCTTCATTCCATTGTTTATCTTTAATACCTTCCGAATTAAACCGTGAAACTTCACCGGCAGGGAAAAATATTATAACTTCATTATTCTTTAATGAATCACCTATTGTCTTAATATTTTTTATTTGATATTTACGGTCGGTTATATCTAAAGGTAAGAAAAGATCTTTCAAGTTTTCTAACTTAAATAATTTATCGTTAACAACTATTTTAACGTCGTTTCTTACTTCTTTTACAAGTCTAAGTAACATTAAACCATCCAGTCCACCAGACGGGTGGTTTGAAACAATGATAAGGCTTCCTTCGCTTGGTATCTTTTCCTTATCTTTTATTGAGAAGCTAAATGTAAAATCCAAATAGTCAAAAACTTCATCTATAAAATGGAAATTATATTTATCACCGTGCTTTGACATAAAGGTATTAAGTTCATTTAACCCTGTTATATTTTCGACAAATTTAATCACGTATGGCATTCTTTTTAAGAAGCCAGGTATGTTTATTAAATTGATGTCTTTGATATTTAACTTTTCCATTTATTCCTCTCTTTGTAAAAAAAAGAAAACAAAATATTTATTATTATTTTGACTTAAATGTAAAATCTAAATGTTAACAAATGATTAACTATTTGTAAACAAATTGTTAAATTTTAAAAATAAAAAAGAGCACCTTTTGGGGTAGATGCTCTTTCAGTTTAGTAGAAGTGTTTTGTAGAGGGGAAACTTATTTTAGTAAAATCATCTTCTTTGAGATTACATTGGAAGATGTTTGTAATCTATATATGTATACACCGCTTGTCAGGCCTGAAGCATCAAAGTTTATTTCATATGTCCCTGAAGCTCTGTAACCGTTAACAAGTGTTTCAACTAATTGTCCGAGCATGTTGTAAACCTTTATCTGTACAAATCCTGATTCAGGGAGGTAATATTTAATCTTAGTTGAAGGATTAAACGGGTTCGGATAATTTTGACTTAAATTAAAACTACTTGGAACAACATTTAAGTTCTTTATTTCATCAACACTGGTAACTGTTGCATCTGTAAACTTTGCCCAACCGAAAGTCCAATCATTAGTATTAAAAGCTCCGATATAAGAAGTCTGATCAAAGAAGCCGTCATTAGGTGGTGTACCGCCGCCTGTCAATGCAGGTGAACCTGATTCAGGAAGGAAGTTAGGGAAATTTAGATTGAAAGCATCGACTAATTTTGCATCAGATGTTGCAGCAAAAGTTTTTCCACCATTACCGGAGAACCAGGCAGCGACATCCCAGCCGGCATCAGTAGATTGAAAATTCTTTACACTTGAACCTGCAATAATACTATTTTTAACAAACATCACGTTGGCTTTAGCATCGGCTACCGTGTT
>DRJC01000017.1 GCA_011052365.1 Ignavibacteria bacterium | reverse complement strand
TGTGGTATTTCCATATCCACCACGATAAATCGTGGTACTACCTTTATTAATTTCTGATAATTCCGTGACAAAGGATTTTTTTAAAGCAACTTTTTGCTGCTTAATGTATCTTTATTATAAACGTATACAAATTTGAAAAGAAATGATAAAAATATAGTTGAATTTATGCTGATTTATAACCGGCATAAAACGAAGGTGTATAATTTCACGTTGCAAATGCTAAGAGATACCGATATGACTAAGGACGTGGTTCAGAATGTTTTTATGAAATTGTTCTCAAATTTAAATAATATAAGGAATAAATCGAGTATTCAATCTTGGATATTCAAGACAACACGTAATGAAATTTTTACGGTTTATAGAAAAAGGAAAACAAGAAATGAAGTTAATTATGATTTGAATGACGAGCAGTTTTCTGTTTTGGAAGAAAATCAAATTAGCGAAGAATATGAAAAGAAAGAATTGAAAGAATTAATATTGAAAAATTTAGAACAACTTCCACAAGAACAAAAGGAAGTTTTTTTATTGAAGGAATATGGGCAGCTTAGTTACAGAGAGATTTCAGGGTTATTGGAAATTGATGAAGGTCTTGTAAAAAGCAGACTTTACAAAACCCGGCAAAAATTAATATCTCAATTATCAAAAGTTTTATAAAGGATAAAAAAATGAACACAAAAATGGAAGAAATAATAAACAAATATTTCGATGACGAATCATCGAAAGAGGAAGAAACATTTATGTTTACGCAGCTTTCCTTAGATGAAGATGCCAGGGAATATTTCAAATCTTTGAATCTATTAAAAAATACAGTTGAAGAAACGAAGGAAGATTATCCCAATGAACTTGATGAAAAGCTTTTGTTATCTTTACCCAATATGGAAGAAAACAAGCACACCATTCGGAAATATTTTAACCTACCAACAAGTATTGCTTATGCTATATCTGTGATATTGTTCATAATTCTACTGTCCTTTCGTTCTGAATTATCCGGTTACAAAGAACAACTAAATTTACAAACTCAGCAGGTTAATTATCAAAGTAAAATGATAAAGCTGCTTTTTAATTCGCTTCCCCCGGCAGTAGTCAACGCCAAACTTGAAAATCCAATAATTGTAACACCAAAATTGTGAGGTCAATTATGAGAAAGAAAATATTTATGATGTTATTGCTTTTAGTTTTTGCAGGTTGTAACGAAAAGAGGTCAAAAATTGAAGTGATACCAAATTATAAAAAGATTTATTTGTCAGAAACCAGAGTAACAGAACGAGCAAAACCGATTGATAAAAATTTTTCAAGCGATATGATAAAATCATTTAAACAAATTCTACAAAAAGTAATAAAAAGTGAAAATATTAAAGAAAATGATTTTTTCATTGAATATATTCTCTATATAAACGAAAAAGGGAAAGTAGATAAAATAAGTGGAGATGAAAACGAAAAATTCACAAACTTGATTTTACCTGTAATAGAAAAATGGAGATTTACCCCTGCAAAATTAAATGGTAAGCCGGTCAAATCAAGGAAAATAATTCAAGCAGATTTTATACTAAAAGATGGAATGTTAGTAGAAAATAAAATTGATTTTGAGGACACCTATTTCACTGAACTTGAAAAAATGCCTTTTCCTATAGGTGGAATGCAGGGAATACAAAAGAAGATTAAATATACACAGGCTGCTATTAGGTCCGGTATTGAAGGTAAAATTTATATTTCAGCATTTATTAATAAAAAGGGTATTGTAACAAAAGTAAAAATAATTAAGGGTCTTGGTTACGGTTTAGACGAAAGTGCATTGAAAGCAGTAAAGTCAACAAGATTTACACCGGGTAAACAAAAAGGGAAACCGGTTAATGCCAAGGTGTCCATACCAATAGTATTTTCATTAAGGAATTAAGAGGAGAAGCTGTTTCAAAAGTAAATTCAACCCGTCTACCGCCGAGGCAGAAAAATTGTCTACATTAAAAAGATTCCCGATATCTTGAAGATATCGGGAATCTAAAAAAACCAGGTTTTGGGGATACAATTTTATTCCTTAAATCACTTCAAAACGTAACCAGCTTGCACGGGATCTTTCCGAGTACGGTGCACCCGCTGTAAAAATAACAAGATCATCTTTTTTAATTAAGCCTGCTTCTAAAAGTGATTTCTTTGCCTCATCTATAGCGAGATGTTCTTTGTCTATACATTCGGAAAAGAATGAAATAACTCCCCATCTTAGAGATAAATTATTCATTGTTTCAAAGCTGTTGGATAAAGCAATAATTTCTGCTTTCGGTCTGTACTTAGAAAGATTAAATGCAGTTCTACCCTTAAAAGTAAACACTACTATCGCGTCGGCTTTTACGTGTCTGCTTAATGAAACTATCGATCTTCCGACCGAGTCAAAAAGATTTTCTTCAACAGTAGAAGGTGTTTCATATTCTTTATCTTTTAAAGGCTGAAGATGAGTTTCAGCATTTAAAATTATCGAACTCATCATCTTAACTGTTGCTACCGGGAATTTGCCGATTGATGTTTCACCACTTAACATAACAACTCCCGTTCCGTCCAAAACTGCATTTGCAACATCAGATGCTTCTGCACGCGTGGGGACAGGATTTTGAATCATTGATTCCAGCATTTGTGTTGCTGTTATTACAAGTTTCCCTTTTGAGTTACATTTTTTAATTATTTCTTTTTGTATTAAGGGTACTTCCTGCGGCGGTAGCTCAACTCCAAGGTCGCCGCGTGCAACCATAATTCCGTCGGAGACTTCAAGAATAGAATCGAAGTCATCATAGGCTTCTTTCTTTTCTATTTTTGCTATTACGGGAGTCTCCTTCCCTTTTGCTTTCAACCATTTTTTCAATTCTATTATGTCATCCGCTTTACGTACGAATGATAAGGCTATGTAATCAATACGGCGTTGAAGAATGAACTCTAAATTTTCGTAATCCTTTTCTGTAATTGATGGAGTTGACAGTTTCATTCCGGGTAAATTCATGCCCTTCCTCGGTCTTAATATTCCGCCGTTTACGATTAAGCAGTTGAGAGAATCCTTTCCCTTTTGTAAAACTTTTAGTCTTAGTAGTCCGTCATCAATTAAAATACTATCCCCTGTTTGTGCATCTTTAATAAGGGGTTTATATGAAGTCGAAATTTTTTCAGATGTTCCTTTTATATCTTCGGAAATAATTTCAATGGTTTTTCCTGTAATTAGTTCTATTTCAGGTGTAATTAATTCACCTATGCGAATCTTTGGACCTTGCAGATCCGCTAAAATGGCAAGCGGTGTGTTTTCTGCAAGACATGCTTTGTGAATATTATTAAATATAGTTGTAAAGTAATCTTTATTACCGTGTGAAAAATTTAATCTGACTCCGTTACAGCCGGCATTTATTAATTCTCTTATTTTTTCCGTTGTGTCTGTTGCAGGACCTAAAGTACAGAGTATTTTTGTTTTAGCTAAAATTGAATTGTTTTCCGCCATTACTTTTTCTTTTTAATAGTTGTGGTTGATTTTCTTTTGTGTTTAACAGGCTTTGGTTTTGTCCTTTGATGAAAATCCATCAATTTCTTTTCAACCAGTCCGAAAACCGTGTTCGATTCATAATTTCCTCGTGAGTTTAATTTACCTGCTTTTACACCTGTTAATATTTCAATCCCTTCTTCAATCCTTTCTATTGCATATATATGAAACTCTTTATTTTGTAACGCTTCAACCACTTCTTCTTTTAGCATTAAATCTTTTACATTTTGAATGGGTATAATTACTCCTTGTTTTTTAGTTAACCCGCGATGTTTACAAAGATCAAAAAATCCTTCGATTTTTTCATTTGCCCCTCCTATCGGTTGAACATCGCCTTTTTGATTTAGCGAACCCGTTACCGCAATTGATTGCTTTATCGGCAGACCTGAAAGTGTTGAAAGTAAGGCAAAAATTTCGGCACAGGATGCGCTGTCCCCGTCAACTCCGCCGTAAGACTGCTCAAATACAAAATTAGCATTAAATGAAAGCGGGAAGTTTTGTCCGAACGTTTCTTTAAAATATCCCGAAATAATTAATACACCCTTTTTGTAAGTTTTTCCCGCCATACCTGCTTCACGGTCAACATTTATTATGTTACCGTTTCCTATTGAAACCGAAGCAGTAATTCTGGTAGGTTTACCAAAAGAATAAAAATCAGAGCCGTATACTGCAAGTCCGTTAATTTGTCCCACTTTTTCACTGTCGGTATCAATAAGTATTACGTTTTCGTTTATCATATCAGTTATTTTTGATTCCGATAAACCGTGTCTTTCTTTTGCAAAAATATATGCTTTTTCAATATGTGCTGCAGTAACTACGTTAAACCCGTCATCAGAAGCCCAGAAGTTTGCTTCACGGGCAAGATCTGCAATGTAAGAAAATCTTGTAGTAAGTTTATCCTGCTGTCCAACGTAACGGGCGCTTTTCTCTATTAATTTTGCAATAGCCGATTTATCAAACTCGTGCAGTCCCTCTTCTTTAATAAGTCTTTTTACAACTTTTGCATATTCAAGTAATACTTCATCTGTTCGTTTTATTTCATAATCAAAATCCGCTTTAATTTTAAACATTTTTTTAAAATCATCTTCATAGTTTGCTAAAACAGAGTAAGTATAAGAAGTGCCGATGAGTATTATTTTTGTATTTATGTCAATCGGTTCCGGTTGAAGAATTGAAGTGGGTATTTGAAATAATTTATTTTCCTCCCTTATTTGGAGAGTTCTATACGTTAGTACTCTCTTTAATGTTTGCCAGACGTTCGGTTCTTCAAAAAGGTGATTAACATTTAAAACCAAGTAACCACCGTTTGCACGAAGAATTGAACCGGCTTTAATTTTTGTGAAATCACTGTACCATCCACCCCTACCGTCGTTTACCTTTTCAATAGTTCCAAAAAGATTCAAATAACTTGGTGATGTTTCTATTATAACCGGGCAGTTTTGTGTTTCGGTGTTGTCTAATATGATATTTACTTCGTATTCTTTAAAGTAATCAATTACAAAACCTTCTTCGTTTAATTCGCCCTGTGTTTTAACACCTTTAAAAACCTGTATGTTTTCAAGAATATTTTCCTCAACAGCATTAAAATAATTGATTATTTTCTCATCCGTAAATTGTTCACGTAAATTATCCATTACTCCTTTAACAACTACCTTAGCAGTACTTTTTTCAAGTTCATTCAGTTTCTGTTGGAATTTTTGACTTAACTTCAATCCTTTTTTGAAAAAAGATTGAAGTGATTGCTGATATGTAGTGTATTTTTTTACAATCTTTTCCGCATCTTTTTGTGTTAGTTGTTTTTTTTGTACTAAGTTTTCAAGTTGTAAAAGGGGTACAGGTTTATTATTTATTACAGGGAATAATTCGGGTCTTACAATCTGCCCGTCCTGTACCTGCCCTAATGTAAAATGATTTTTCTTTAATTTTTCTTGAAGCGGTTGTATGAGTTTTTGCTGCTGACTTGCGAAGTCGGTAACAATTTTTTTCTTTTCTTCCTGATAATTTTTACTTTCAAGTGATTGCGGAATTTTGCTTTTCAGCATTTCAATCGAATCACATAATTCCTTTTTGAAATTCTTAACTTGTCCTCTTGGGAATATAAGCAAGGTAGGTCTATCCGGGTCCTTAAAATTATTTACATAAGCGTAATCATAAAGTAACGGACAATTTGAACTTATTGTCTCCAACATTTTTTTTACTGTTGAAGCCTTTCCTGTGCCTGAGAGACCGGCAATGTAAATGTTGTATCCCGGGCTACGAAGATCAACACCTAATTTTAATGCTTTCAGTGCTCTTTCTTGTCCGAGTATTCCGTCCATCGGTTCAATCTCGTCGGTAGAAGCAAACTTAAAAATATCGGGGTCACAGGTCCATCTTATTTCTTCCGGTTTAAGCTCTTTATGCTTACGGGCTTTTATTGTTTTCATAAATTACCTGTTATTGTATAGAATATTTTTTAAAGTGATTATAAAATTTAAAAGAATTAAACATTTAATATCAAAAAGCCGAATATTAATTTACTAAAACGTCTCTCTTTTTGCTATTGATAAAATTATCAATTGCATTGGTATAGAATGTGAGTGTTGCTACCCCCAAATACTTAACAAAAAATTTATTAGTTTTAAACAG
This sequence comes from Ignavibacteria bacterium, assembly GCA_011052365.1. Classification (GTDB taxonomy): domain Bacteria; phylum Bacteroidota; class Ignavibacteria; order Ignavibacteriales; family Ignavibacteriaceae. Next base: position 2,415 of record DRJC01000017.1, on the reverse strand, counting down.
AAGAATTACAAAATGTAAATATTACATTTTGTTGTTACCTTGATATGTCTTGGAGAATAATTGAATGGATGAATGATTGTTGGTGAAATTAAATTAAAAATTTTAACATTCAACCATTCAAGCATGCATTCACACTTCATTTCATTTTTAATAACTATTTTATAAACCAATAAGTTTGGAATAATAATAAATGAATATAATTAATAACGTACGCGATTATTTTCCCCATATTAAAGACGGTGTTATCTTTTTTAATAACGCTGCAACGGGACCTCTTTCAACACGCGTAGTTAATGAGATAAATCTCTATCTAAAAGAGAACAGCCGGAGTGATATTGACGGATTCGAGTCCTTTTTATCGAGAGAAAAAGAATCAAAAAGAATGATTGCCGAAATGATAAACACAACTCCAGACAGAGTTGCCTTTGTGGATAACACTTCAAACGGAATAAATTATTTAGCACAAGGTATCGATTGGAAAAAAGGAGATAGAATTTTGCTCAATGATTTGGAGTTCCCTGCTAATGTTTATCCTTTTCTTAATTTGAAAGAAGAAGGAGTAGAAGTAGACTTTGTTAAATCAAAAGAGGGAATTGTAACTGCGGATGATCTAATTGACGGAATCAAACCCGGAACAAGATTAATCGCAGTGAGCCAGGTTCAGTTTTTAACGGGTTACAGAATCGATTTGGAAAAATTAGGTGATGAATGTAAAAGAAGAAATATAATTCTTTTAGTAGATGCGATACAGGCCTGTGGTGCAATAAATCCGGATGTAGAAAAAATGAATATCGATTTCTTATCTGCCGGTACACAGAAATGGATGCTGAGTCTTCAGGGTTTGGGATTTATTTATTTATCCGAATATCTGCAGAAAAATCTAAAGCAGCGATTTGTCGGTTGGAAATCGGTTATAAATGCTTGGGATATTCTGGACTATGACCTTACTTTGAGGGAAGATGCATCAAAATTTCAAAACGGAACAATTTCAGAAATAGGCGTTTATGCAGTATATGCTTCATTAAAATTTTTAAATGAAATCGGCTTTGATAATATTGAAGAAACCATTTTAAATAACGCTTCTTATTTAACCGATAAGCTGTTGGAAATAGGGCTAAAGCCGTTACTTGCCGTTTGCAAAAGAGAAAACAGGTCGGGTATTGTTACTTGTAAAATTGATAATGCTCAAACAGTGCACGATGAATTATTAAAGAAAAATATCCACACTGCGGTAAGAGAAGGGTATATCCGTTTATCGCCACATTTTTATAACAACACTGAAGATATTGATAAAGTTGTTGAAGTATTAAATTCAGTTCTCAAATAGAAATTAATACTATTAAAAATTTTAGCAGAAAAATAACCGTTAAATTTATTTGGAGAATAAAATGAAACAAACGAGACGGCAGTTTCTAATTACAGGTTCGCTTGCCTTAACGGGTGCAGCTATTACAAAAACGTATCCTAAAATAAAAAACAAAGTAACCGTAAAAGGTCCGGTGTCCATATCTACGTGGTCACACGGATATGAAGCAAACAAAGTGTCGATGAAGGTAATGCAAAGCGGGAAAACATCACTTGATGCTGTTGAGCTTGGAATACATACCGCAGAAAACAATCCGAAAGTAACTTCTGTTGGTTATGGCGGTTATCCGGATGCTGAAGGAAACGTAACACTTGATGCATCAATTATGAATTGGGAGGGAAACGCAGGCGCAGTCGGTTTTCTTCAAGAAATAAAAAACCCTATTTCTGTTGCAAGATTAGTTATGGAAAAAACACCTCACATAATGTTGGTAGGTGCCGGTGCATTACAGTTTGCATTAAAAAACGGATTTAAAAAACAAGATATTTTAACTCCAAAGGCAAAAGAAGCTTGGGAACGTTGGAAGAAAAAGAAAGAAACGGAATTACAAAAAAAAGAAAATCACGATACTGTCGGTCTTTTGGCTATTGATAAAAAAGGTAATATGAGCGGTGGAGTATCAACAAGCGGTATTGCATTTAAAACATACGGCAGGGTTGGCGATTCTCCCATCATCGGCGCCGGTTTGTTTGTAGATAATGAAGTTGGAGGCGCGTGTTCTACAGGCTGGGGTGAATTGGCTATGAAATCGGTAGGTAGCTTTTTAACCGTTGAAAAAATGCGTGAAGGTTATTCCCCTCAAAAAGCGTGTGAATATGTAATAAAAAGAATAAGCAAAGAACCTTATTTTGGAAATAAACAAATTTGTTTTTTAGCAATGAATAAAGAAGGTGAATTCGGTGCTTTTTCATTATACAAAGGTTTTGCTTTTGCAATAGCAAATGAACAAGGAAACAGACTGTTGCAAAGTGATTATCTGATTAAGTAGTATAGCCGTCTAAAATATCAAAAAATTAAAATTGGAACTATTGAACTTTCTTCTCATTTTG
>DRJC01000016.1 GCA_011052365.1 Ignavibacteria bacterium | reverse complement strand
ATTAAAAAGAATACTCCCCCGCTTGTTAAGTAAACGAATTTTCTGCTCTTTAAATATTTTAAAGGATTATTTATTAAAAAAACAATTATACCGAGTATCACCAAAACACCCAACTGCCAGCCAATTAGTCTTTCCATATCCAATAAAAAATGCTGATAAACATTTTGCAGCATATGAATTACAAAATTTATGGGGTCTTTTAATATAACCCCGGTCAGTGAAGAAAACTGATTGTTACCCGAGTACCAAAAACTGTCCCAAGAGATTTTCCCTTTTGCGTATAATTCATAAGCAATGTTTCTGTAATTATCATTATAAAAGAAGCTCCCTTTTTTAATCGATAGGAAAATTCCCCAGGGGGAGATTGTAATAAAGAAAGTTCCTAAAAATATAAATGCAGATTTTATTTTTGTTTTTAAATTGATATCCCGGTAGTTAATTATCAGTATAATAAAGAAGAATATTATTAGAAATATTCCGTTGTACCTTGTCAGGTAAGCAAGTCCCGTAACAAAAGCAGCAAATACTAAATTGAGATATTTAAATTCATCTTTTAAAAAGAAAAGGAAAATTGCCAAACTTACCAGTGCGTTAAAAAACATATCCGTGCCGGCACTGTAGGTATATTGAATAAAAATAGGATTGATTACAAGCAATAAACCTGTAAAAAAAGAATACTCATTTGAAAACAATTTTCTTACAATGCTCATTGTAAAAAATATTACAGCACTTGCCGATAAAAGATTGATGATCATCCCGGCTTTTAAATACTCACCAACCACAAATGCAAAAACTCCTAAAACTATTTGATATAACGGACCACGGAAAGCATCTATTAAAATATTGCCTTTTAGAAATTCCTGTGCCGCGGGAACGTAACTTTGGTAAAAGTCCGTCTCTACTCCATAGTCACCAATTTTGTGAAAAGTGAAACTTAGAAATGATAATATTATCAGATAAAGAAGTGCAAAAACAACCGGTAAATATTTATAATTAATTACTGATTGAAAAATTTTTTCTTGTTCGGCAGAATTCACTCTTGGTGAATTATCTTTTTTATTTTTTTTGTTTTTTTTGTTTTTCAAAACTGTTGTGATGTTTTGATTTTAATATAATCAAACTAATTTAAGTCATCAATAAGCCTGCTCTCACAATGTGATAACTATGCCAAAAAAAGTACGTTTAAGAAAATTTTACTTTGTCTTATTAAAAAAAACAAATTGATTTTCTCCTAATTTACTTTTTTAGATTCGGCTCATCCATTAAAATAAAAGAATACAATTGAATTTATAATAACTGAAGTATTCAAAATTACATACTAAATAAATTTTTATTATTATTTATTTTTAATATTTCAAATTAATTGTAAAACATAAGGAATAAAAATGGAAATTAAATTTATCGGAGCTGCCAGAACTGTAACCGGGTCGATGCACTTATTAAAATTTAACGGGAAACAATTTTTACTCGATTGCGGACTTTATCAGGGTAAAAGAAAATTGGCATTCGAAATAAACAGAACTTTCCCATTTTTTAATCCTGAAAACATAAATGCACTAATTCTTTCCCACGCACATATAGACCACTGTGGGAACATACCCAATCTTGTTAAGAATGGTTTTAGGGGTCCTATTTACTGTACAAGCGCAACAAAAGATTTGGTGGTTTTAATGCTTAAAGACAGTGCGCACATACAGGAAAAGGATGTAAAGTTTGTAAATAAAAGAAGATTGAAACAAGGGAAAAATCCCTTTGAACCTCTATATACAATTGAAGATGCGGAGCTGTCACTTAAACAATTTGTTGCCGTAAAATACAGGGAAGAATTTGAAGTGGATGAAGATTTGAAAATTCAATTTTTTGATGCCGGGCATATTTTAGGTTCCGCAATTACACATTTAACAATAAAAGAAAACAACAGACAAATTAAACTTGGATTTTCAGGTGATTTAGGGAGACCGAATCTTCCGATATTAAAAGACCCCGAAAAAATTCCCGAAGTAAATTATTTTATTTCGGAAAGTACTTATGCCGGAAGGCTGCACGAAAAGATAGAAGGAACACAGGAAAAATTAGCTGAGATAATTGATAAAGCCGTTGCAAGAAAAGCAAAAGTAATTGTTCCGGCTTTCAGCGTGGGAAGAACACAGGAATTAGTTTATTCATTTCATAAAATATTCGAAAAAGGAATTGTTAGAAGAATACCTATTTATGTTGACAGCCCTCTTTCAACAAATGTTACGGAAATATTCAGGCAACACCCGGAATGTTTTGATGCTGAAACCCACGATTTTCTTCATAAATACGATGACCCCTTTGGATTTAATCAACTTACATATATTCAAAGTGTTGAAGAATCAAAAAAGTTAAATGAACTTAAAGGACCAATGATGATTATATCTGCTTCGGGAATGGCGGAAGCCGGAAGGATACTCCACCATTTAAGAAACAATATTGAAAACAGCAATAACATAATATTGATGGTAGGTTATTGTGCTGAAAACACGTTGGGAAGAAAAATTATTGACAGAGAACCCATAGTGAAAATTTTCGGTGATGAATTTAAATTAAAAGCCGAAGTAATTACCCTGCATTCATTAAGTGCACACGCAGATGAAAACGAATTGATAAGTTATTTTAATAAATTTGAAATGTCTCTATTGAGGGAAACTTTTTTGGTGCATGGTGAGTTTGAAAGGCAGCAGGCTTTTGCCGATAAACTAAAATCATTAGGTTATAAAAATATTAGGATCCCTGAACGTGGTCAAGTATTTGAAATATAAAATTTTCATCGTACTTTTTTTATCAATACTCTTTAATAGATGCGGCAGGCAGGAAAATATTGTACAGGTTGATGACGGAATTCCGCCTGCAGTACCGACACATATTTCAATATTATTTGCCGGCGACGGTGAAGTGGTTCTAAAGTGGAAACCCAACAGCGAATCTGACTTTGATAAATATAAAATTTACAGGGGAATTGTGAGCAACGCATTTGATTTGGTGGGAGAGACAAGAAATAATATATTTATAGACGATTCACTTTCATACGATCAAAAATATTTTTATAGAATCTCTGCAGTCGATCTATCCGGTCAAGAAAGCAGCTTAAGTGTTATTGTCTCGGCAACACCAATTAACAAATATCCTCCTTCATCGCCGAGAGGTTTTCAAATTAACGCTCGAAATTGGGAGGGCAAGAAATCTTTTTATTTAAGCTGGTTCAAAAATAAAGAAAGCGATGTAGCAGGTTATAAAATTTATAAAAGCAAACAACCGGGTTTTACCGCCGATATAAATTCTTTTGTAGGTTCTACAACCGGAAGAGACTTTAACGACACTTCAACTTTTACTTTTTACAAAGATTATTATTACAGGATTAAAGCAGTTGATAAAGGCGGACTTGAAAGCAAAGCAACAAATGAATTAAAAGATCAGATTTTAGAAATACCTGAAATAGTGTTCCCGCTTGATAACTCACAAATAAGTCAAATAAACAATTTTATAATTAAAGCACTTCCCCTGCCTGCTCAATACAAAATAATTGTTCAAACCAACGAGTTTTTTGATGAGTTCTGGTCAACACAATTCAACTCAAAAAAAACAACAGACACTCTTCAAGTTCCCTTCACTCCTATTTTTTTAAATGCCGGAATATATTATTACTGGCGAGTAGCGACTTTCACAAACGGCAATTCTTCTCCAAACAGCGTGTCAAAACTTTATAAGTTTTTCTTAACGTCCGAATATTTGTAAATTATTTTTTTAGTTTTTGAACTAAATTATTTTAATCTTTCTCATTAACTTTAATATGGAAAATAAAGTTTAATAATATCTGAGATTACTTGAAAAATTTATCTGTCTTAATTTTTTTTATTTGCCTGTTAGTCAGCACTTCATCAAAAGCACAAAATTTAAGTGACAGTCTTCAATATTTAAACAATGAATTCCCAAAGAGTTTATTGCTCACTACTTTTGATAAACAGTTAGACACATACAGGTTAAGAACAGGATTAAATTTTAATAAGCGGTTCGGTAAATTTCAATTTTTTACAAAAGAAAATTTGACTTCAACATTAATTAGAGCTAAAGAAAACAATATCCGCTCCGAGCACTTCTTATTTATAAGCAGTGCTTTTAAGTTAAATAACAAAATAGACTTGGGATTACGCTTAAAGAACAATATTCTTACAGACAGCAGGGATATCGGTATAAATAAAGCTTCTTTATCTTCCGTAACATTTTATACAAAATATTCCCCTAAGAATGCTGTTTATCTTTCACCCTTTTTTGGTTACTCAAATAACAAGCAAATTGGTCAAACTGATTACGGTTTAATTTATGGATTAGAAGGTTCGGTGAATGATTATCTGATTTCAAATATTAAACTTAATTCAATGTTCAAATTTGTTAATGAAGATATCTTACCGAGAAAAAATTTGGTAAGGGCTTTCAATGTTCGATTAGAAAATAATTTTGATAAGAACATTCAAAATTTTTTTACAGTAAAATACTCCCGTAATCGTAAAGATTTTTATTTCCTTGCCGATTCGGCTACTGCATCTTTTTTTAATGTTAAAAATAATATCCAAAGTAGAATAGAAACGGATTATTATTTTGAAGACAGATTAGGGAATGATAATGCTTCCACAAATCTAAAATGGAATATAGCCGGAAAACTGCTTTGGAGAAATATAGACAGAGACACGCGTTATAAAACATCACCTGTAGTTTCTTCTTCATTGTTCGATACACAAATCAACGAACTTAGAGTTGAAATGGAAAGCTTGGTCAGTTACACAAGCAGTTTTTTTAACGGTGTTTTAAGGATACTTTATAATGAAAGAGATGAAAAAAACATAACAAAAAATCCCAAAGACAATCAGAGTATATTATTTGAAGAAAAATCAGATTTGGAAAGAAGAAAAAACAATAATGCCAAAAGAATATCAATAAGTCTTTCGGGAAATTTGAATTTATCCGAATCAGATAAAATAAATTTCAGCCTTTACCAAAACAAATTAAGATATGATACTCCGAGCAGTGAAAATTTTGACGATAGGGATGAACTATTATCCATTATAAGACTTCAATATGTGAAAACTTTTACACCGTTTTTTGAAGGATTTGTAAATGCAGACGCCACTATTAGTCAAACGGTTTACATTTTCTCCGAGAAAAGCTCCAACAATAATATCAACAGGATTTTTATGCTTTCTACAGGTGGTAAATATTCGGGCAAAATGGTTAAATCAACAAATTCATTTTCGGTTTCGGCAAATTATACAGTGTATGATTTCGAAGATATAAACCCAAACTTTAAGAGCTTTTCTTTCCGTCAATTTACTGCCCGCGATTCCACGTCGATTAAATTTTCAAGAAAACTTTCATTATTATCCTACAACTATGTTAAACTTTCAGAGCAAGGAAATTTACGATGGAAAGAATTTACTACAACACCAACCAGATATTTAAAAGAAATTTTTTCAGAAACAAAATTAATTGTAAAGCCTTCTCGCCTTTCGTATGCAATAGGATTAAGAATTTTCTTGTTAAACACTTATAATTATAAAGGTATTAAAAAAGTTATCAATTCAAAGTTTTTAAGTATTGCTCCTGTTACGGAAATAAAATTAAATTTATTAGATGTTTTATACTTTAGGCTTTATGGTTGGTATGAATTTATAACTTTTACTAACGGGCAAAGCAAACAACAAACAAATTTATCAATGCAAGTAAATTATTATTTTTAATTTAAAATTAAAATTACTATTATAGAACTATCTAAAAAAAACTGTTGAAAATTTTGCCTGAAAAAAATTACCATTTGGAAATAGAAAGCGATCCCAACAACTTAATTACCATTGAAGAATTTGTGAATTATTTTGCTAAAGATCTACTCTTGAGTGAGGAAAAATTATCTGCTCTTCTTTTATCTGTAACCGAAGCAGCCACTAATGCTATTAAGCACGGAAACAAATGCGATGCTAAAAAAATGGTTATAATTGATGTTAATGTTGAAGGTGATACATTAAGAATAATAGTAAAAGATGAGGGCGAAGGGTTTGATCCGACAAAAGTACCTGACCCAACTGAGCCTGATAATCTATTAAAAGATTCGGGAAGAGGATTGTATTTGATGAAAGTTTATATGAGCGACATAAAATTTAATATTACACCCACAGGTACCGAAGCGATTATTGAATTAAAAATATAATTATAAATTTAGTTTCCTGATATTTCTTCTAACATCTTCCGCAGAATTTTTTAATGCTTCCAATTCTTTTGAACTTAAATTTAACTGGATAATTTGTTCTATTCCGTTTGAACCAAGTTTAACAGGCACACCGCAAAACACTCCGTTTATTCCGTACTCTCCTTCAAGCCAAGCCGAACATGGTAATACCCTGTTTCTGTTTTTTACAATTGCGTCCGTCATTTCTACTGCTGCCGAAGAAGGTGCATAATAGGCGCTCCCTGTTTTAAGATAATTTACAATTTCAGCACCGCCTTTTCTTGCCCTGTTTATAAGTTTCATTATTTTATCTTCGGGTAAAAGTTCAATTATAGGAATACCCGATACGGTAGTGTATCTTGTTAAGGGAACCATAGAATCACCGTGCCCTCCCAAAACCATGGCACTTACATCGTTGACGGAAACTTTTAACGCTTCGGCAATAAACAATCTGAAACGGGCTGTATCTAAAATCCCTGCCATTCCTATAACCCTGTTCTTTTCAAATCCGCTTACTTTTAGTGCAACATAAGACATAACATCAAGAGGATTTGAAACTATAATTAGAGTAGCCTGGGGCGAATTATCTGCTACATTTTGTGTTACCTCTTTTACTATTTTTACATTTGCAGCTAATAAATCATCACGACTCATTCCCGGTTTACGTGGCAGACCTGCTGTTATAATTACCAAATCAGAATTTGCAGTGTCCGAGTAACTGTTAGTGCCTTTTACTTTTGTGTCGAATAATTCCACAGGACT
>DRJC01000015.1 GCA_011052365.1 Ignavibacteria bacterium | reverse complement strand
CTCCGGCATTTTATCATTTTAATTTTGGCTGTAATTATTCTATTAAATATAGAACTACTGTTTAATTCAATTGAAATGCTGTTGCTATTCCTTGTATTGTTATTTTCGGATTTCAAACAAGCAGTTGTTCAAATAAATATTTCGTTTGTTGATTATTCAATTTCCACTTTACTGATTTTTATGATGCCCCTATTAGTTTTGATCTTTAATAAACAATTAAAAATTTTACAGGACAAATTAACGTTTATTTCTGCTATCATTACCCTGCTGCTTACCTTCACAATTTTTGCTCCGTTAACCGTTTCTTCGAATCCTAATTTTCAAAAAGACTTGCGGGTTACCAAATTACTTACTCCGTTTAGTACCGTTCAAAAATTATATTTAAAGAAAGATAAAATTAAGCCTGCGAGCAAATTAGATTCTTTTATTTTTAAGAAGAATGAAGTGATTAAAAAATCCTTCAGCGAAGATTTTATTTTTGTAAACAGCGTTAAAATTTCCGGCTCCAATTTAATTTATACACAGAAAAACAAAGAGATAAAAATTGGAAAAGATAAAATAGAAATAAAAAACGGGAAACCATTAATCGAAAGCAAAACATTTATACTTGGAACAGACCAATACGGAAGGGATATTTTATCAAGATTGATTTACGGTACAAGATTGAGTTTGTTTATCGGACTTGGAGCCGTTATCGTTTCATTTTTTATCGGAATTATTTTGGGTTTTATTGCAGGTTACACTGGCGGATTTTTTGACTCTTTATTAAACAGATTTACGGAAATGTTTTTGGCGTTTCCCATTCTCTTTTTAATTATTTTCATTATAGCAATATTTGATAGTTCCATTTTTTCAATAATTTTAGTACTCGGTGTATCAGGCTGGATGAGTTTGTTTAAGATTGTTCGTGCTGAAGTTATTAAATTAAAGACCAAAGATTTTTTTATAACGGCTAAGTTAATCGGGCTTTCCAATTATAAATTACTTACAAAAGAAGTTTTACCAAACATAATTTCGCCTGTTGTTGTAAATTTGGTTTTCCTTTACGGAAATGTAATTTTAGCGGAAGCGGCACTTAGTTTTCTTGGACTCGGAGCAGGGAATAATTATCCATCATGGGGGGAAATGATACAGGCGGGACAAAGTTATATTACAATTGCCTGGTGGATGATAGTGTTTCCCGGTTTAATGCTGTTTATAACTTTACTGACCGCTAATGAATTAGGCAGAAAAATTGAACATCGTTTTAACAGTGGAATAGCAATATGATTAATGAACGATATATAGTTAAAAAAATTCTGGGTGAGGGGAGAAGCAAAGTATTTTTATGCGATGATATTGATTTCCCCGAGAAGGATGTAGCATTAAAAGTTTTACCCAGTAAAGTTCCCGAAGAAGAAATCAATATTTTTAGGAAAGAATATTTTACGCTTCAAAAACTTGAGCATTCCAATATTATAAATGCTATTGAGTTGGGAACAATAGTCTCTGATAGTTCACCCGAACAAAATGTAGAAATCGGTTCCAAGTACATAACTATGGAGGTCTTCGAAGGCAAAGAGTTGCTGAACTTTAAAGGTTGTAAAAACGAGAATACTCTTAAAAGCATACTCATTCAAATTTGTTCCGTTCTTTACTACCTGCATCAATCAAATTACATTTATTATGACTTAAAACCGGAAAATATATTAGTAGCTGAAAAAGACGGACAGCCTGTTATTAAACTGATTGATTTTGGATTTGCAAGGCACATTATTGACGATAAGATTCCGGGAATTACAGGTACAATGCAATACATTGCACCGGAATTACTTAAGAAAGAAGCCTACGACCAGAGGATTGATCTGTATTCATTGGGGATGCTCTTGTATAGAATTATTTATGATACCTTTCCCTTTAAGACAGATAATGAGCTGAAAATTTTAAAAGCTCAAATAGAAAATGAATTTGAATTTCCTGAAAGTAATTTTTCGGATGAATTTTTAAACATTGTTAAAAAACTATTAGTTAAGAATCCCGCAGAAAGATATCAAAGCTGTTTGGAAGTTTTATCCGATTTAAATGTAAAATTTAATAACGAAATTACAAATCAATGGATGCCTGCAAAGGTTTCGTCGGATAGAAAAGATACTGCTGCCATATTAAAAAAATATTTGGAAGACGTTAAAAGCAGCGAAGTTTTTTCAGTCAGAGGCACAGAAGGTGCGGGTAAATCAACTGTTGTTGAAGAAATTTATTCTACGGTACCTGTTTCAATAATTATAAAAAACAACAACAATTTAAGCGGCACCACATTTCTAAAATTTATTGTTAAACAAATAATTTATAACGAATATGTTTACTCGAGATTAAATAAAGTTACTATTGAAAAAGTTGAACATCTTTTTAAAGAATTACCTGAAAATTTAATTGATGAATTGAAGATTATCTTTACGAATATTGCCTCAAGTTGCAGGTTCACTATAATACTGGATGATATTAATAAATATGATCTGTTTACGTATGATACACTGATAACCCTGATACCCATTTTACAAGTAAACAAAATAAAAGTAATATTAACTGAAGATCCCGATGAAGGTGATGTAAGTAATAAAGTGCATAATCTACAAACGATAAATCTCTCTCCACTTACGGATCAACAGTTAGAACTGCTCATAAACAGAAGCTTGCATTCATCTTTTCCTAAAAAAGAAATAAAAAATTTAATCCTGCTTTATGCTGATCTGCTGCCTGGCGGAATTAGGACATCTATTAAAGATATGTTGCTGCTTAATATTCTTAAATATGATAAAGACGGTGTAAGGTTAAATGAAGATGAAGAAGCGATTGAACTTTTAAAGAGTTCTCAAGATGAAATTTATAAAATACGATTAAAAGATATCACCGATACTGAAAATAAATTAATAAAAATTATTTCAGCTTTAGATGTAACTATCGGTGCAAATGCTTTATCTATCTTAATGGATATTAGTGTACTTGATACAGATAAATTATTACTTGATTTACAGAAAAAAGAAATATTAAAACAGTACACTATAACAGGTACCGCACAGTTTTCCTCGGATGGATTAAAATCGTATATCTATTCATTAATTGAAGCTAATGAAGAATATCATTTAAAATTAGCTGTCAATATTGAAAGTACATTACCTGATTTTAACAAAAATGAGTTGGCACGCCAATATGAATTAGCTAAAGAAGACGAAAAATGTTATTCCATTTTAATAGAAGTTGCCGAAGAAGCAGAAAACATATCGGCTTTCTCTTATGAGAAACAAATATTGGAACATCTTCTAACATTAGAGTTAAACGAAGATAAATTTAATTTGATAAAATATAAATTAGCTATTCT
>DRJC01000014.1 GCA_011052365.1 Ignavibacteria bacterium | reverse complement strand
TGCCAAAATTCTTTGCAATTTCATTTAACAATTCCATCAAAGATGCTATTGCAGTATTGAATCGAAATGCATCTATCTCGGTCTCATACTTTTTAATTGTTTGGTTTACTTTTTTATAAACAGCCTTTTCAGAATCATTGAGTGAATCTATTCTAAAATTATCTTTTAATTCGCAATTGCTTAATATGTTTTGATTGTTTGTAAAAAGATCGTAAGTCCGTTGGACAAATCTGTCGGTGCCTGTAATTCCTTTATCGCTCCAATCGCCGCCCATTTCATAAGGTCCCATAAACATAAGATAAAGCCTGAACACATCCGACCCGTACTTTGAGATAAAATCATCAGGGTTAACAACATTGCCTTTTGATTTAGACATCTTTACACCGTTGTTTGTAATAATTCCCTGGTGTATAAGATTTTGGAACGGTTCATTGGAATTTACTAATCCTATATCTCTTAAAAATTTATGAATAAATCTCGAGTACAAAAGATGAAGAGTTGTGTGTTCGGCTCCTCCCACATATCTGTCTACAGGAGTCCAACTGTTTGCAAGCTCTTTATCAATAGGAGCGGTATCGAGATGTGGGCTAAAATATCTCAAATAATACCAGGAAGAGTCTACAAATGTATCCATTGTATCGGCTTCTCTTTTAGCATCTTTGCCACACTTCGGACACTTAACATTTATAAATTCTTCGTTATTTTTTAACGGAGAAACTCCTTTTGATTTAAATTCTACGTTGTACGGAAGTTCAACAGGTAAGTCTTCTTCATTAACCGGAACTTCGCCGCAATCAGGACAATAGACTATTGGAATCGGAGTACCCCAATATCTTTGTCTTGAAATCAACCAGTCTCTTAACCGGTATTTAACTGTTTTCTTTCCGGCACCCTTTTCTTCAAGCCATTCTATAATTTTTTTCTTTGCATCATTAACATAAAGTCCGTTTAAAAACTCACTGTTAATTGCGGGTCCGTTTCCCAAATAAGCTCCGCCGTCAAAATCTTCCGGAGGCTGAACTGTTCTTATTTTCGGGAGGTTAAATTTAGTTGAAAACTCCCAATCTCTTTCATCCTGTCCGGGCACAGCCATAACGCAGCCTGTTCCGTAAGTTAGAAGTGCGTAGTCTGATATCCAAATTGGAATTCTTTTTCCGTTAGCAGGATTTATTGCAAATGCCCCAATAGGAACACCGGTTTTTTCTTTTGTTGTTGATGTCCGTTCAATTTCCGTTAACGATTTTATAGAATTCCTGTAATCCTCAACTGATTTTTTATTTTCTTCAGTTGTTAGTTTGTCTACCAAAGGATGTTCCGGAGCCAGAACAACATAAGTAGCACCGAACAAGGTATCCGGTCTTGTAGTAAAAACAGTAATTCCTTCGTCGCTATTTTCAACACTGAAATTTATTTCTGCACCGATGCTTTTTCCTATCCAATTTCTCTGCATCAATTTTGTTTTATCGGGCCAGTTAATTGTTTCCAAGCCGTCCAATAATTCTTCGGTATAATCTGTTATTTTAAAAAACCACTGTGTTAAGTTTTTTTGAATTACTTCACATCCGCATCTTTCGCAAGTACCGTCGGCTAAAACCTGCTCATTAGCTAATACAGTTTGGCAAGACGGGCACCAGTTTACGGGAGCTTTTTTTCTGTACGCCAACCCTTTTTTATAAAGCTGAAGAAAAAGCCATTGATTCCATTTGTAATATTCCGGAACACAAGTCATCAACTCTGCGTTCCAATCGTACATACATCCCATTTGTTTTAATTGTTTTCTGATGGCACTAATGTTTTTCATTGTGCTGTCGTAAGGATGTATTCCGGTTTTTATGGCATAGTTCTCAGCCGGAAGACCGAATGCATCATACCCGATCGGCTCGAAAATATTGAATCCTTTTAGCTTTTTAAATCTTGCCCAGGAATCCGTAGGACCGTAATTATACCAATGTCCGCAGTGAAGATTTGATCCCGAAGGATAAATGAACATAACGAGGCAATAAAGTTTGTTTTCGGTTTCGGATAAATCGGTTTTGAAAATATTATTTTCTTCCCAAAACATTTGCCATTTTTTTTCTATTTCAATAAAAGGGTAACGCATTTTTCCTACAAAATTTTAAAGTAATAATAAATTTACCTAAAAATTAATGTACTTAAAAATGAAGTTTTAAGATTCAACAATTCGGGGGTAAAATTTTGAAATGTAGAGCGAATCTCCTGTTTACCCCTTTGGGGATTCGCTTAAATTTGAGCAATATCAACCCGAAAAATATTTTCATTCTGTTTAATAAGGTACTGTTTTTACAATTCTTAAATTTGACCCCGAAACGTTGTTAAAATGTGATCCTAAGAAAAGAAGACCTCTCTGCAGTCCAAAACAATTTTTTTTAATTAAGATTTTTGAACACAGAACATCGAAACAAAATTTTGTTAGGAGTGATATTATGATAACAACAAACACAAATAGTGTTCCGTCAGAGCCGGGCAAGCTACATCTACGAAGCTTTTTCATCACTTCATTTCATCATTTTACCATAGTATCGCATCTATGATGCTTGTGTGTCGATTCATTTTTATTTTTTACCATAGTGTCGCATCTACGATGCTTCTTTGTCATTTCATCTTTATCATTTTTACCATAGTTTTCCCCGTCCGAGCCAGCCGGGCAAGCTGCAGCTACGTTGCTTGTGCAAAGTGCTGTAGGCACAATAATATGGTAATAAAACAAGTTCAAGAGTAGAACAAAAGCTCCATCGGAGCGATACTATGTATTTAATGTTTAGAACAAATATGAAACAACTTATTAGATTTTGACATTTTTATATAATTATTGGCTAATAAATTTTTAGTATTGTATATTACTCATGTCAATATTCAGAGAAGGACATATTTTTTTATATTTTAATAATTGATATGCGAAAACCCATTTATTTTTTTACCCTTGTCCTAACTATAACATTATTTAGCGGTTGTTTAATTTCAGAACGAATAAATTATATAATCGATTTAAAAACTCCTACGACAGGAAAAGTTACAATAAATTTTCTAAACATAAAGTCTAATGCTATCGGTAAAAGAGAATTTGATAAAGATAAAAAATATCTTTTTGAGTTTGCACTGAAGAGCAAAAGCTTTGTAACCCAGTTTAAATCTGAGGGTAAATTTGTAAAATACCGTTCTCTTTCAGTAAAGAATAATCGACTTAACGGAAAAGTCATATATGATTTTAATGATATTAAAAAAGTTGAGGGGATTAGATTTGAGGACGGATTTTATTATTTTACTATGGCTTTAGACGACAGCCTAATTTCAACAAACGGCAAACTGATTATTTCTAAAGAATACAAAAGAATTTTATGGGATAAAAATTATAAACAGTTGAAGTTTGAAATGTATTCCAGCGGTTTTGACAACAAAGCATTCAAAGGGTTAGCTTCATATTATAAAAAGAAATAAAAATGTTTGTTGAAGTAGTTTTCCCGCTTCCTTTCCGCAAAGCTTTTACATATAAAGTTCCCAATGACTTACAAAAAGATATTCAGCCTTTTAAAAGGGTTGCAGCTCCTTTCGGGAAAAGAATATTAACAGGGTTTATAATCGGCTCTTCGGAAAAAACTAATGTCAAAGAAAAAATAAAAGAAATACAAGATATCCTGGATGAAAAACCTATCTTCAATAAAACTTCCTTTAAATTTTATAATTGGCTTTCGGAATATTATTTGTCCTCTTTAGGCGAAGCTTTAAAATTAAGTATTCCTTACGGTCTGGATGTAGAATCAAAAAAGAAAATTATTGTTGATAAGGAAATCTGTAATGAATTATTAAATAAAGAAAGAGGAAAAAACTCCGTAAAAGAAAAAGTGTTGGAATGCCTTGCCGTAAGGGAAGAGATATCATTTCCTTACCTTCAAAAAATTACCGGTAAAAAAAATATTTACTCAACAATTAATTCTTTGGAAAAATTATCCGCAGTAACTGTAATAACGGAACTGGACGAAGGGAAAGTAAGAGTAAAGAAAGCAAATTATGCAAAGCTTAAACAACCGTTAGGGGAAATTTATACGGTATTGCCGGAGATTGAAAGACGTTCTCCAAAACAGCTAAAAATATTACTGGCACTAATTGCTGTAAAAAACAAAGACATAACGGTTTCAGATTTACTGAAGCAAACTAATTCGTCCCAATCATCAATTAATGGATTACAAAAAAAAGAACTTGTTGAGATATACGAAAAAGAAGTTGAAAGAAAATATTTCGAGGAATATTCGGAAAAACTTTTAGACTTTGAACTTACACCCAAACAAAACGAAGTAATTAAAATTGTAAGTGAATCGGTAAGTAAAAAATTATTTCAGCCCTACCTTTTGCACGGAGTTACGGGGAGCGGGAAGACTCAAGTATATATTGAATTGATTAAGAAAACGTTGAGTCTAAAGAAGACAGCACTTTTGCTGGTACCTGAAATTTCACTTACTCCGCAAATTACAAGCAGGCTTACAAACAATTTTGGAAATGAAGTTGCTGTTATTCACAGCAGAATGTCTTTGGGCGAAAGGTACGATAGTTGGAGAAAGATTTTAAACGGAAAAGCTAAAATTGTGATTGGTGCCCGGTCTGCCTTATTCGCTCCGATAAAAAATTTAGGACTAATTGTAATTGATGAAGAACACGATTCAAGTTACAAACAGTCGGATTCGTCTCCCAAATACCAGGCAAGGGATTG
>DRJC01000013.1 GCA_011052365.1 Ignavibacteria bacterium | reverse complement strand
GAGATTATTAAAATACCGGTAATGAAAAAAAACGGACTGCTTGAAAAAGTAATGCTGATATTTTCTAATGCAAACATTAAAAGGTCATCTCTCCTTTTATAACCGTAACAGCATCACCTAAAATGTAAAGTTCATTTTCCAGCGGGAAGAATTTTACGCCCACTCTTCCGCTTCTGTCCATAAAATCACCCTGCTCAAACACCAAACCATTTGTCATTTGTTCGTCAGTAACAAGGTTTAAATGTTTAAGCACCATCAATAGCGGACCATTTACAGAGCCTGTCACAGGGTCTTCGTCTACTCCCCAGTAGGGGACAAAATATCTTGAATGTGCAAAACTACTATCTTCAATTGTTTGAAGTGTGAATAATGCAAACCCGCTGATCTTTTTGTTTTGCTCTGAAATTTTAACAAGGTCTTTAAAGTCAGGAGAAATATTTTTTAACTCCTCCAAATTTTTTATACAGATATAGAGGTTTGTATTTTCCAACAGCACCGGCGGTATATTTTCAGCAAGATTAGCCTCAGTAATTCCGAGTGCAGAAAAAATTTCTTTTGTTTCACCTTCGTAATTCTGCATTGAATAAATAGGGATCTGCATAAAATATTTGTCGTCTTCCATTTTGCATTTTAAAATTCCCGAACGTGTATCAAAAGTAATTGTCTGTCCGTTTTTTAGGAGCGAATGTTCTTTCAAAAAATGAAGAGAAGCTATAGTTGCATGCCCGCACAACTTAACTTCCACTGTGGGAGTAAACCACTGCAGGCGGAAATCGGCTTTCCCGGATTTTGATAAAAAAGCTGTTTCGGCAAGATTCATTTCCTTTGCAATTTTCTGTTTTAATTCATCGCCTAAATTATCACCGAATGTTACCCCGGCTGAATTACCGCAGAAAGGTTCTTTTGTAAAAGCATCAATATGATATATCTCCATTTTATTTTTCATTTAACAGATTTTCCAAATTCCAGTCTTTCATTTTATTAAAAGTTACGTAATCCGTCAGGTCAAAATGAACGGGTGTAACAGACACATAATTTTTATTTATTGCGCCCTGATCGGTATCAATTTCTTTGTCCAATTGAAGAAGCTCACCCGTAAGCCAGTAATAATCCTTGCCGTAGGGGTCAATTCGTCTTTCGTAAATATCGTCCCATTTTGATTTACCCTGCGTTGTTATTTTTAACCCTGCGATTTTGTCTTCGGGCAGATCGGGGATGTTTACATTTAAAAGTGTTCCCGTCGGTAGTTGTTTCATGGGAATCTTTTCAATCAATAGTTTTGTCAATTTAGCGGCAACGGAAAAATCTTTAACATTGTGATTTGTAACCGAAACAGCCATTGAAGGTACATCCATAATTGCAGCTTCACGAGCGGCGGAAACAGTACCTGAATAAATAATATTTATAGCCGTGTTACTTCCGTGATTTATACCGGACACAACCAGGTCGGGAGTGGAATCCATAAGATTTCTAATGCCGATTTTTATACAGTCGGCGGGAGTGCCGTCAACAGCATGACCGAATAATGTTCCGTTAATTCTGTATTCGCTCACCCGCAGAGGTACCTGCATGGTTATCGCGTGACCGATAGCGCTTTGCTCGCTTAATGGTGCAATTACAGTAACATCCGCAATTTCTTTTAATGATTTTACAAGGGCAAATATACCCGGTGAGCTTATTCCGTCATCGTTGCAAACTAAAATTTTCAAGACATATTTCCTAAAGTGTTAAGTTTTTCTAATTAGATTTAGAAATATACTATAACATTTTTAGAGGAACAATCGGGGAGTGAACTCAACAAAAAGATTGGTAAAAAATGAACGCAATCCGTCCCGCCTTCCAAAGCCTGTCTGCACGGAGTCGTTTCAACATAGGCAGGTACTCGGTACGGCGGACAGGCAATCTGACGGATAGAGTATCTGATTTAAGAAGTCATTGCCAATAGATTCCCGAAATCAATCCGTCAAGTCAAAAACCGGATGTTCCAAAACAAAAGGGAATCTTGACATTCTATAAAAAATGTAAAATGTAAAATGATTTTTTAAAAAAAGAATTATTATTAATAATTCTTATCTCACAATATATCTTAATTGTATATTTGAATACTTTTGCATACATTTAGAATAATAATGAAGGAGTAAAAAATGACAAAAACCGTGACTTTAAGAATTGATGAAGAAGTATATAAAATTATAAAATTTGCTGCACAAGGCGATAAAAGGACGATTTCTAATTTTATTGAATATGCTACAATGAATTATTTATCAAGTAATTCTTATGTGTCTGATAATGAAATGGATGAAATAGTTAATGATGATAATTTAAAGAAAGGATTAAAGAAAGGATTACAAGATATTAAAAAGGGGAAATACATAGTTGTTTCTTAAATTTAAAATAGCTGAAACAGAAAATTTCAGAAAACAGATTGGAAAGAATCAATTAAAAAACCTTTATAATAAAATAGAAAAATTACTCTATCCTCAATTAAGAACAAATCCTTTCTTCGGACCTAATATTAAGAAATTAAAGGGAGAGTTTAACGGTCTTTATAGAATAAGGATTGGAAATTACAGGCTTTTTTACACAATTGATAAACAAAAAGTTATTGTTTTCATCTTGGAAATTACTCAGAGAAAAGATGCTTATAATTAAATCCTCTGCTTTCAAAAACCATCCCGAACTTATTTTCGGCTTCAGCACTAAAATAGGTTTACAAAGGGATGAGCCTTTTCACTTTAACATGTCACTCTCCGTGGACGATGACAAAGACAAAGTATTGAAAAACAGGGAAGTTTTTTTTAATGCTCTCGGATTGAAACCTGAAAATGTTGCCCTACAGAAACAAGTTCACGGAACAAATATAACCATTGTTAATAACGGGGGATTGTACAATGATAGCGATGCTTTAATTACTACAGAAAAAGGAATCGGTCTTGGTGCAAGTTCTGCAGATTGTGTAACTATCTTTTTATTTGACCCTGTCAAAAAAGTAGTTGCTGCCGTTCATTCCGGCTGGCGGGGTACAGCAAAGAAAATTTTAAGTGTAACATTAAATAAATTAAAAGATGAATTTAATTCATCACCTCGGGATCTAATATCTTTCATCGGTCCTTCCATTAGCCGGAAACATTATGAAGTAGGTGCTGAAGTTGCCGGGCAGTTTGATAAAAAATATTTACTTCCAAAAGAAGATAAATTTTTATTGGATGTATCCGCCGTTAATTATGATATATTATTAAATTACGGTGTTAAAAAAGGAAACATTGAGATATCCCAATTATGCAGCTTTAAAGAGAAATATTTACTTCACTCTTACAGAAGAGATGGAAAAATATCCGGCAGAGCTTTGGGAGTAATAGCGATGAATGCAAGCTGAAGCCTGCCTGTGGTAGACAAGCTTGCGCATACATTTATTTTAGAAAGGAAAAAATGGAAAACATAATCAGAATTAAAAAAGCTGTTTTTTACGGTTATCACGGCGTACGTTCAGAAGAACAAAGTGTAGGAAGTCAATACGAAGCGGATGTTGATATATACACCGACTTTGCACCGACTTCAAAATCAGATAATCTTAAAGACACTATTGATTATCACAGAGTTTATCAATTTATGAATAAACTTTTACTCGAAAAAAAATACTATTTAATAGAATCTGTTGCACTAATTATTGCTGATCAGTTATTATTAAATTTTCCGAAAATTAAAAAGGTATCTGTAAGAGTAAGGAAAGAAAACCCACCTCTCGGTGGTGTAGTGGATAGTGTTGAAGTAGAAGTTTCAAAAACAAGAGAAGAGTTGAAAAAAAGTAAGTGACTGATAATATAGTTTACATAGGTATCGGCACAAATAAAGGTGAAAAACTTGAAAATATAAATGCTGCAATATCATTGATAGTTAGAATTCCATCTACCGGGTTACTTTCTCAATCATCAATTTATGAGACAAAACCCTACGGCTACTTGGAGCAGGGCAACTTCTTAAATCTTGCGATAAAAATTAAAACCGGTTTGGCAATAAAATCTTTATTAAAAGAACTTCAATCCATTGAACAAAAATTGGGCAGAATAAAAACTATTAAATGGGGACCAAGAATAATTGATCTGGATATTCTTTTTTACAATGATGAAATTATATCGGAAGAAGAAATAAAAATTCCACATC
The DNA here is from genome assembly GCA_011052365.1 of Ignavibacteria bacterium. Classification (GTDB taxonomy): domain Bacteria; phylum Bacteroidota; class Ignavibacteria; order Ignavibacteriales; family Ignavibacteriaceae. The sequence continues at coordinate 7,791 of DRJC01000013.1, read as the reverse complement.
CCGGAATTGCAGAAAGAGATTTTGTTCTTGTTCCACTAAAAGAAATTGAACCGGATTTTATTCATCCTGCATTAAATGAAAAAATTGCTGATATTTGTAATGCGGTTTTACAAAAACAAATTATTTGTAAGATTGAGTACACAAACCATAATAGCTGAACGAGTTTTCAAAATTTATGAATTCTAAAGTAAAATACATTGCAATTGAAGGTGTAATTGGAGCAGGGAAGACAGCCCTTGCAATAAAATTGAGAGATAAATTAAATGCACAGCTCATCCTTGAGCAATTTGAAGAAAATCCCTTCCTCGAAAATTTTTATTCAAATAGGAAGCGTTATGCTTTTCAAACGCAGATGTTTTTTCTTGTAAACAGGTTTAAGCAGCAACAGGAATTGAACCAGGAAGATTTATTTACGGAATATACTGTTTGTGATTATTTGTTCGAGAAGGATAAAATTTTTGCTTACCTTAACTTGAGCAGTGATGAATTAAAATTGTACGAAAATATTTTTCCTTCTCTTTCCCGTGATTTACGAAAACCGGATTTGGTTGTTTACCTGCAGTCAAGCATTGAAAGACTATTGTATAACATCAAAAAAAGGAGCAGGAAAATAGAGAGAAATTTATCGCACAGTTATATTGAAGAACTCGGCGACGCATACAATCATTTCTTTTTCAGATACAACACAACCCCGCTTTTAATAGTTAACTCAACTGATATTGATTTTGTACACAGCGATGAGGATTTTGAAGAACTTTACAGGCAAATCTTCAGAGAGGACAGGGGATTGATAGAATACTTTAAACCGGAGACAAAAAAGGCAGATAATGTTTAGAATTTTATTTTTTATTATAGTTTTTTATTTCATATACAAAGGCTTTAAAATATTTATAAAAGTTTTCAGTAAAGATAAAAGCACCTCGTATACTAGAGGAGAAACTACTGCAACAAAAAACAAAAACAATATAGAAGAAGCCGAGTTTACCGAGATTGAATCAAAAATTCACACACGAGATGAAAATAAAGTAGATGGCGCGGGATAATATATTATCAAAATATCTTTGCTTTTTTTTTAACAAGCTGTTATCCGTCAATGAGATAAAAAGCAAAAAACTTAACTCACCAAAAAATTTTTTAATCGTCCGCCAGCACAATCAACTTGGTGATTTGCTTTCGGGTGTTTCACTTTTCCGAGCAATAAAAGAAACTTATCCCGAAAGCCATTTAACTTTAATAGTAAGCCCACTTAACTACCCTGGAATAGTCAAGAATAAATTTATTGATAAAGTTTTTATTTATGATAAAAAGAAAATATACAACCCTGTCTATTTTTTAAAATTAATAAAATTGTTAAGAGAGAGTTATGATGTTACTATTGTTCCGGTTGTGGTTTCTATTTCGTTTACAAGCAATCTAATTGCAAGACTTGCTAAAAGTAAAACAAGAATCGGCTGCAGTTCTTTGAACGGAAAGGAAAACACGAGTTCGTTTTTTTTCGACCGAAAAGTAAAACTCGACTGGCGGCAACACCCTGATTCTAATGTATCTGAAAGAAGCTTAGATATTGTAAGACCGTTCGGAATTAACACGCACAATTTTCGTTCTGAAATTTCTTTTGATGAAACAGATATAAAAACAGTTAAAGTATTTTTAAATGAATTAGATGCAGCAAAAGAAGTTATTATTATTGGGCTACACATTGGTGCCGGCAAGGTTCCAAACAGATGGTCGCTTTTAAAGTTTACTGAACTTATAGAACAAATAAACAATAATTATAATGCAAAATTTTATTTAACCGGCAGTATGGCGGATACGGATGCGATTGCATACATTAAAAATAAATCTCCATTAAAAATCGGTGTATTTATGAATAAAGAAATTCCTGAAGTTGCTGCCTTAATCGATAACTCCGACTTATTTATTTCTAACGATACCGGAATTATGCATGTTGCCGGGACTACAAACACGCCACAAATTTCAATATTCGGTCCGACAAATCCCTTTAACTGGGCGCCGATTGGGGAGAAAAAAATATTTATCCGTAAATCGGAAATAGTTGATGATATTTCCGTAAAAGATGTTTTCAGTGTTTGTAAATTGTTGCTGGATGAAAATGAAAAAGGTAAAATAAATGTCTAATCCAATTATTGCTGCTATAGATATAGGAACAAATTCATTTCATTTACTTGTTGCACAAATAGATAAAAGAAACAAGCTGAAATCATTATACAAGATCAGGCAGATTATGCGTCTGACCTCCGAGTTAGGACCCAAAGCAAAAATCATTTCCGAACAAGAGTTTAAAGAATCAATAAAAATTTTAGATAAATATAAAAAGATAGCTGACGAATATGCCGCACTTATATTTGCTTATGCTACAAGTGCAGTTAGAGAATCTGTAAACGGGAAGGACTACATAAAAAAAGTTAAGTGTGAAACCGGCATCGAAATAAAGGCAATTAAAGGGAAACGCGAGGCAGAGCTTATTTATAGAGGGATGCAAACCGCTCTTCCTTTGAGCGATAAAAAAGTTTTATGTTTGGATATAGGGGGTGGAAGTACCGAGATTTTATATGGTGTAAACGGCAAGTCTGTTTTTGCAGAGAGTGTAAAAGTCGGTGCGGTAAGAATGATGGGTAAGTTTTTTCCGGAAAATATTCTGAACAAAAATAGAATTGATAAATGTAGAGATTTTATTGAGGAAAAAATCAAATCAAAAGAAAGGATTGATTTTAAAGCTGATTTTAATTTAACTGTCGGTGCTTCGGGTACAATAACCGCTGCTGCTTCAATGATACATTATTCAAAATATAAAGAACCATTAACAAAAACTAACGGGTATTCATTTACTAAAAAAGAATTTGATAAAATCTATTACAAAGTATTAGATAATAAAACCCCTGTAGAACGTTTAGGAATAAAAGGACTTGAGGCGAAAAGGGCGGATATAATCCCTGCCGGATTAATAATTCTTAACGTGATTTTTAAACTTTTTAAAATTGAAGAAATAATATTATCTGAAAATGCATTACGTTCGGGCATAGTATTTGAAAGTACAAAAGAAATAAAAATGAATAACGGATAATTTATAAAATTTAAAATCACTTCAATAATTCTTTCACTCTCAGTATATTAACAATCAATTCTTGAGAAATTATAAATGTTAAAGATTAGAAATTTTTGTATAGTTGCACATATAGATCACGGTAAATCTACAATTGCAGATTGCCTTTTGGAAACCACAGGAACAGTCAGTCAGCGTGAGGCAAAATCACAGGTGTTGGATGACCTGGAATTGGAACGCGAGAGGGGAATAACTATAAAATCTCACGCAATCCAGATGAAGTATAAAGCGAGTGACGGTGAAAATTATATACTTAATTTAATTGACACACCAGGCCATGTAGATTTCAGTTACGAAGTTTCCCGTTCTCTTGCTGCGTGCGAAGGTGCCGTACTTGTGGTAGATGCTTCGCAGGGCGTAGAAGCGCAGACAATCAGCAATTTATATTTAGCTGTTGATGCAGGTTTGGAGATAATACCTGTTATTAATAAAATAGATCTGCCAAGTGCCGAAATTGATAAAGTAAGAGGACAGATTGTTGATTTAATCGGATGCAGTGAAGAAGAAATTCTATTAGTGAGTGCAAAAGCAAAAACAGGCATTGACGAATTACTTGAAGAAATTGTAAAAAGATTTCCGTCTCCCAAAGGTGATGAAAATGCTCCGCTTCAGGCTCTTATTTTTGATTCGGTTTTTGATTCTTATCGCGGTGCAATTGCTTACATCAGAGTATTCAACGGGCAGATTAAGACTAATGATAAATTAAAATTATTTGCAACCGACAAAGAAATTGAAGCGGAAGAAGTTGGCGTGCTGGGAATGCAGAAAATTAAAACAAAAAGTTTGACTGCCGGAAATGTCGGTTATTTAATATCGGGTATTAAAGAGGTTCATGATACAAAGGTCGGTGATACCGTAACGCACTCAAGAAACGGCGCGTCAAAACCACTCCCCGGTTACAAAGAAGTAAAACCGATGGTCTTCAGCGGATTGTACCCGACAGACTCCGATGATTTTGAGAATCTAAGAGATGCCCTGGAAAAATTCCGTTTAAATGATTCTGCTCTTGTGTATCAACCGGAAACTTCCGCTGCACTTGGCTTCGGATTTCGGTGCGGTTTTCTTGGTCTTTTGCATATGGAGATTGTTCAAGAACGATTATTAAGAGAATACAATCAATCTATTATAACAACATTACCCAATGTTGAATACTGTGTATTTAACAAGAAGGGAGAAAAGATTATTGTTGATAATCCTGCGTTGATGCCGTCGGTGGGTGAAATCGATTATGTTGAAGAGCCGTACATCAAAGCACAAATTGTCTGTCCGAGCGAATACATAGGCAACATTATGAAGCTTTCTATGGACAAACGGGGCTTATATAAAAACACGAATTATATAGATCCGACCCGCGCAGATCTTCAGTATGAATTTCCTTTGTCCGAAATAATTTTTGATTTTTACGATAAACTAAAATCTACAACGCGCGGTTATGCCTCTTTCGATTATGAATATATGGGTTATCAAAAAGCGGACTTAATAAAACTTGATATATTATTAAACAATGAACCTGTGGATGCTTTATCAATGATAATCCACAGGGATAAAGCCTATGATTGGGGAAGAAAAGTTTGTTCAAAATTGAAAGAACTTATACCACGACAAATGTTTGAAATTAATATTCAAGCAGCAATCGGTTCAAAAGTGATCTCAAAATCTGTTGTAAAAGCTTTGCGTAAAAATGTACTTGCAAAATGCTACGGCGGTGATATTACAAGAAAAAGAAAATTACTTGAGAAACAGAAAGAAGGTAAAAAAAGAATGAAGCAAGTAGGCAATGTTGAAATACCCCAGGAAGCTTTTCTTGCTGTACTCCAATTGAATGATTGACAAAGCCGGTGATTTATAACAAAAATAATAACTCCGCCTTTCAAGGCGGAGAGATAGAAAAGGAAAAAGGTTTGGGCTTTAGCCCAAAGAATCACTTTGTGAAGTCCAATAAAATAATAGGAGGAATAAAATGTCTTATGTAAGAATCTGGGTTCACACAGTCTTCGGTACTAAAAACAAAGAACCTCTATTAGTTCGTGATGTAAAAATTAAATTGATAAACCATATTAAAGAAAATGCTAAAGTGAAAAATATATTTATGGATGAAATCAATGGTCATAAAAACCACATACATTGTTTAATTTCGCTTGGTGTTGACCAGAGTATTTCAAAAGTTTCGCAATTAATTAAAGGCGAATCTTCTTTTTGGATGAATAGAAATAAAATCACAAAAACCAAGTTTGAATGGGCAGATGAATATTTTGCAGTTTCAATTAGTGAATCACAAGTTGATGCCGTAAGAAAATATATAAGAAACCAAGAAGAACATCACAAAAAGGAAAGTTATACTGAAGAATATGATGAGTTTATGAAGAAGTATGGCTTTAAGTATTTGGGCTAAAGCCCATTTGTTATTTTGTACAGTATCTCCGCCCTAAAGGACGGAGTTATTGTGCCTAAGTTTATAACTTATTATGAAATCAATAAGTAAAAAAGTAATAAAATAGCATACAAAGTAAGTGAAGTAAAAATAAGGATTATAACCTTGACCGTTATGGTGTTTGAATAGTGAAAAACAAAAATAATAACTCCGTCTTTCAAGGCGGAGAGATAGAAAAGGAAAAAGGTTTGGGCTTTTCCCACAGGGATTACTTTGTGAAGCCCAAAGAGATTTTCAAAATAAATGTGTTGTATAAATAAATGATAAAAATTATTAAAAGATTTTTTCAGTTCCTTATTATTCTATTATTTGTTACACTTATTTTAAGGTCTTTCTTTATTGCCGCATATAAAATCCCGACCGGCTCTATGAAAAACACTTTACTACCGGGGGACTTTCTAATTATCAGTAAAGCAGATTATAAGCTAACTACTCCAAGGACAATACCTTTTACACAAATAAAAATACCGCATGTAACTTTATTAAACTTATCTAAACCTAAACTATATGATGTGATTGTATTTAAGTTTCCTGATAAAAATTACAGAAATAAAAAAGACAGAAATCTTAATCTTATAAAAAGAATAGTTGGGTTACCTGGCGATACTTTGCAGATAATAAACAGGGATTTATATCTGAACTATAATAGAATTGATTCGCCATTAAATATTTATTATCCTGATTCCAAAATGCTTTCAGATGGAATTAGAGAGAACGGCATTTTTCCGCATAATAAAAAATGGAACACCGATAATTACGGTCCCTTAATAATACCCCAAAAAGGTGATGTGATTAAATTGAACTTGAAAAATATAAAATACTGGAGAAGACTGATTGATGAAGATACCGACAGTTCAGGTGTTAGTGTGGAAGGTTCGGTAATAAATATAAATGGAAATCCTGCAAGAAAATATACCCTGAAACAAGATTACTATTTTGTAATGGGTGACAATAGAGAGAACAGTCTTGACAGCCGCTTTTGGGGGTTCGTTCCTGAAAACCATATTTTGGGAAAAGCTTTAATAATTTACTGGTCGGTTAATTTGGACACAACTTATAACACATTTAAGGAATTTTACAACACAATAAGATTTAGCAGAATTCTACTCGGAATAAGATAAGAAATGAATGATTGAATGGATGAATGATTGAATGTTAAATTTGGTGGGGTAAATGGACGGTGGAAGAAAAATTAATTATAACATTATACTCTTTCCATTCATTCATACAGCCATCCAACCATACCTCAAAAAATGGACTGTTTACATAATTAAATATATTAGTTTCAATAATTGACATTAGGAATTAATCTATGAAAAAAATAATTTACCCGTTACAGTTGGAGTACATTTCATCTTTTGAAACACAAGAGAATGCTTTAATAAAAAAGATAGAAAGATTTGCACGAGAGAATAAAGTACCGATTCTCTCAAAGGATTCCTCCAAATTTTTAGAGCAATTAATAATTTCATTACGTCCCCAAAAAGTTCTGGAAATCGGTACGGCTATTGCATATTCGGCGATTAAAATAAGTAGAAATCTTTCTGCTTCCGGTAAACTTTACACTATAGAAAAAAGCAATGACAGTATAAGAATTGCAAACAAATTTATTAATGAAGCAAAATTAAAAAACAAAATAAATTTGTTGGAAGGGAATGCACAGAAAATTATACCCAAACTAAAAGTTAAATTTGATTTTATTTTTTTAGATGCCGATAAAGAAGATTATAAAAAATTATTTGAACTATCTTTAACGTTGCTTAAAAAAGGGGGAGTAATTTTTATCGACAACCTTCTATGGCACGGTTTCGCGGCTTCAAAAAAAGTGCCCAAAAAATATATAAGCTCCACAAAACATATCAGAAGTTTTAATAAAATATTTATGAAAACCACTTCTCTTAATACAAGCATTTTACCTATCGGTGACGGAATTGGATTGGGAATAAAAATAAAATAATTATGAATATATTTAAAAACCTCACACCCGAATCTTTATTAAAAGAAGTTGAGAGTTTTTCTAAAATCTTATTACTTAACAAAAATGATTTACTCCTTGTTTTTACAGAAGGCTTAAAAGCAGAAAAGCTTGAGTCTTTTAACAATCTCTTATTTACCGCGAAATACGTACAAGGATTAAAAAGAGTACTTGAAAAAGGTGCAAGTCTACCCGATGTAAATAATCTCGAAGATATAAAAAAAGATTTATCTGAAAATATAATGACGGTTGTAAATATTT
>DRJC01000012.1 GCA_011052365.1 Ignavibacteria bacterium | reverse complement strand
TATCAAATCCTCCATCGCCTGTTGTTGTGTATGATAAATTTCCTAAAGATCTTCATCATGGCTGGAAATTTATTCGCTTTGGACCGGACGGAAAACTTTACGTTCCGGTTGGTGCACCGTGTAACATTTGTTTAAGTAAAAATAAAATTTATGGAACAATTACAAGGATGGATATTAACGGAAGCAACTTAGAAATTTTTGCGAGCGGTATCCGTAATTCTGTAGGATTTGATTGGAATCCTCTTACAAATGTTCTTTGGTTCACCGATAACGGCAGAGATATGCTCGGTGATAATATTCCCCCGGATGAATTAAACCGTGCCCCTGTAAAGGGACTTAATTTCGGATTCCCATTTTTTCACGGTAACGGTATTCCCGACCCTAAATTTGGAATTGGAAAGGACCCGTCCGATTTTGTCCCGCCGGCGCAGGAACTTGGACCTCACGTTGCCGCTTTGGGAATGAGATTTTACACAGGTAATATGTTCCCCGCAGAATATAAAAACCAAATATTTATTGCAGAACACGGAAGTTGGAACAGAAGCGAAAAAATAGGGTATAGAATTTCTCTTGTAAAATTGAAAAATAACAAACCTGTAAGTTACCAGCCATTTGCAACCGGCTGGCTTAAAGGTAATACGGTAAGCGGCAGACCTGTTGATCTACAGATTATGCCTGACGGTTCAATGTTGGTTTCCGATGATTACACGGGAGTGATATACAGGATAACTTATAACGGAAAATAACGTCAATATTAATTATTTGTTTTCCTCATTACATTTTTTCGCAAAATCATCGGCAAATTTCTTTATCATTTTTGAAATGTCGTTGTTGGAAGTAGAACGTAAATATGTATCGCTCATTTTTTGAAATATCTGGTAAAAGTGTATATTCATTTCATCAACCGTCATTTCATTAGTCCAAAGATCAATTCCCATTGTTATTTTTTCTTCTTTATCCCAAATCGAAATCTGCATCGACTTGCATTCTTTCTCCCCTTTAAAATTAGAATCACTTGCATTCCATTTAATTTTTTTTGGCAGATCCTTATCGTCTAACTTAATAGTAAATTTAATTTCGGAAATCTTTTCAGTCATAAACAAACTCTCATTTATAATTTATTATCTATTATTTTCAATTTTTCGTTTCTAATACTCTTTGTACTCAGCGAATCCTTGTTCAACAAGCAAATCGTTAATATTTAAAATTTCATCATCTTTGGGAAGCCATATTTCTCCGAGGTATCTTCCGTACTTTCCTTTTTTATCTTTAAATGTTCCAATTATAATTTCCTTATCTAAAATCTGTTCTCTTAAAAAATCCCTGGAAAGCAAACCTTCCTTTCTTGTTTTACCTCTAACTTCGGGTGCGTTTATTCTAAGGAGTCTGATTTTTTCGCCTCTTATCCAGGTGCGCAAACCAAGGTCAATATCAACGGTGCAGGTATCACCATCGTAAACAGATGTAACATAAGCTTTATATTGGTAAAGAACGTTTTTCATAATGATGTCCTTTATAAAATTGTGATTTTAATTATCTTTTAATTTAGTATATTAAGAAAATTATATTCAACTAAAAATTACAAGATATTTAGCATTAATAAATAACTTTTTTTCTTTTTTACGCAAATGATTATTAAAAAAACTTTATTATTCTTTTTTCTATTTTCCATCTTTGTTTTTGCCCAGCACTCTGTAAGCATAGGCAGTAAATTGGGAGGAGGAACTATTAAAAGTAATTCTCCGAGTCAAGGAAGTTATTTCTTTTCTTTTTTTATTGATGTACCAACACCCTTTAGTAATGCAATAGTTTCAAGGTTTAGTTTTATTTACGGACAGGATCTTGATGAACTGCTGCCGAATAATTCCGATGCCTATCATTCTTTTGTAAGGGGGGTTTCGGTTAGTGCGGTTATTACTCAAAATTTAAAGAACAACTTTTATCTTGAAGAAAGTGCCGGACTGTTGGCTTTGAACGACAGGATTTTCAGCAATAATTCCGTTTGGGATTACGGTGCCATATTCTCTATTTTGGGCGGATTGGATTTAAGAAGCAAATCAAAAGAAGGATTTAGAATTGGGCTTGGTGTTGAAAACGGTTTTACATTTTCAAATACTTTGGCAAAATATTTCACTGTCTATTTTCAGGCGCAGATATTTTTGTAAAAAAGGAACTGTGTTAAAAGTACTGCCTGTCATTTATCTCCAAAGATGACATCTTTTTAAAAGATGCCATCTTTAAATTTAAAATTATTTTAACTTAACCATTTCCCCGCTCTTTAATTCATCACTTAAACGCGTTGCTTTATATACAACTCTTAACGCTTCAATAAGCCCGCGTGAATCAACTGAAACGGCTCTGTTTTGTTCCGTTGTAAAAATAAAATTACCCGGTAGACTTTGAATGTTTCCGTCGAATGCCAAACCGACTATTTGTGCTTTTTTATTTATTACGGGGCTACCGGAATTGCCTCCGACTATATCGTTTGTTGATACGAAGTCAAGAGGTGTTTCCAATTTTAATTCTTTTTCAGCAGCCAACCAACTTTTAGGTAATTTCCAGGGAGCTTTTTTCCCGAATGAATAATACCTGTCAAATGCACCATACATTGTTGTATGCGGAGGAGCTTGAGTTCCGTTATAAGGATATCCCTTCACAACGCCGTCGGCAATTCTTAATGTAAACGTAGCATCGGGCGGAATTGAAGTACCGTAAACATCAAACAATGCTCTCCCTAATAATTGAGAGTATTCGTTTTCTTCATCTTTAATTTTCTTAATCTGAGCAGTCAATTCATTTTTTCTTGCTTTGGAATGAATAACAAAATATATAAAAGGGTCGTTAGATTCTAAAATTTCATCGGGTCCTTCGTCTATTAAATCTTTAACTTTTTCAGCAGTTGTAATCGAAGAATTTTCAAGCATATAATCTAAGGCAGCTTTACCTGTTTTACCGTCAGTCATTTTTAGATATAAAGAATAATCTGCACCAAGATAGTCGTGCCATGTTTGAACCTGGTTTAGAAGAAGCAGATCGTTCATTTCATAATCAAATTTTTTAGGGAAGATACCATCAATCGTGGTTTTTAATTCATCTCCCTGATAAAGAGCAGATCTTTTATCTTCAGGTTTTCTTAGTTCTTTGGCAAGTCTCACAAGTTCTTCAGCTATGGGAAAATATTTTGAACTTGTAATGGGAATTAAACTTAACCCAAAACTTTCGTTGGATATTTTTCTTATTTGTGCCCTGGTAGCCTCTATTTTACTCCAGAGATTTCCATATAAGCCGTTTAATTTAGGATTAGAACGCACGGCTTTTTTGAATGTGTTTTCAAAATCAATTTTTTTCTGCATTAAAACTGGGTTTCTCAAACCCTTTAACATCCCGGTGTATGCTTTTTGAGAATTTGAAAAACCGAAATAAGTGTTCTGAAGTTTTGCTTTTCTTTCGGGGTTCTTTTTCATTATTTGTGAATAAACATTCATCAGTCCGTTTATCAAATCAAGAGTTCGCGGGTATTGAATATCCCTGAAATATTTCAATTGAGCTACGGTTTTTAATCTTGAGGTTCTTCCCGGGTTGCCCACAATAAATACAGGCTCGCCTGGTTTTGAACCGTTGGGGCTCCAGTGAAAATAATGCTTTGTTTTTAAAGGCTTTCCGTCTTTGCCGTACACTCTAAAGAAAGAAACATCCAGATCGTATCTCGGGTAAGTAAAATTATCAGGGTCACCACCGAAGTAAGCAATTTCTTCTTCCGGTGCAAAAACCAATCTTACATCGTTATATCTTTTATATCCGTAAAGGGAATATTTACCGCCGTTGAACAATGTTGTAATTGATGTTCTTAAATCGGTTGCTTTATTTTCCCTGTCGGTAATTGTTTGAAAAATCTCTCTTTTGTTTTTCGCTTTTTCTTCCGGAGTTTTACCTTTATCTATTGCAGACTGAACTTCGTCTGTTACGTCTTTTATCATTACCAATTGGTCAACATACAGCCCGGGAACAGGTCTTTCGTCTTTAAGTGTTTTGGCAAAAAAACCGTTGTTCATCAGGTCTTCGCCTTTTTTTGTAACCTGAACAATGCTTCTTCTTCCGCAGTGGTGATTCGTCATTATCAATCCATCGGCGGAGACTAAAGAAGCAGAGCAATAATTGGCAAAACGAAGTGCCGACATTCTTACGTTGTCAAGCCATTCTTGAGTCGGCTTAAAATTATATTCACTTTCAAAATATTTTAATGGCGGATATTCAAATGTCCACATTTTACCGGTATCATATTTTCCGGCTTTTACTGTGTCTAACTTTAACCAGTTGTTATTAGTCTGAGCAAATGTTGATAAACTGCCCAATAACACTAAGGAAAAAATAATAGCTGAAATATTGGACTTAAATAACTTTTTCATATTATTTAACCTCTTCATTATTATCTAATGTAATTTGTTCATTATTACTAAATATTAATTTTACCATAAGAAGCATTGGCAAATCCCCTGGAGAAAATTAGATGTAAGAATCCGGCTGGTAGATGGGTTCTATTTCCCATTCGTCTTCGATTGTCCCTACACAATGAGAACATTTATTAACAAAGAAAACCAGTTTCTCTTCGTTTTTTGCTGTATGTACAAAATTTAATATTGTTTTACAACTCGCACATTGCACTACGTGGGAGTGGGTTGTTTTCAAACTGCACTGTGGACAGATGTAGCCCAATTCTCCGGGTATTTCATTGGGATTTACTAAAAAGATTGCGTAGCATTTTGAATTATTGCACTGTGCGAAGTGCCAGTTCTCAGTATCAGTTTTCGTCTTTATAATCTCCTAAAATTAGATTTGTTTTAACTATGTTAACTTAAAGAGTTATTGTTCAAAAGTCTATTGAAAAATTTATCTTATTCTAAAGACTTCTAAAAAATTGGGCTAATTGTTGTGCTTAACCTTTCTACCGATAAGTAAATTAAAAATGACAAAATTTAAATTATTTGCAGAGTATATTTTTTTATAAATTGATTTTATTTTCAATTTAATTTTGTAAATGTGTTTTAGGAGATAATGCCAAATGAACAAACTTTCAGGTTTCAAAGCTTATGATATTAGGGGAAAAGTACCCGATGAATTAAACGAAGAACTTGCGTATAAAATCGGATATTATTATGCAAAATATTTAAATGCCGGAAAAATTATTGTCGGTTACGATATCAGAGAATCATCAAAATTACTTTCATCAAGCTTAGCCGATGGAATAAATGATTTTGGTGCCGAAGTTATTGATATCGGGCTTTGCGGAACTGAAATGATATATTTTGGAACATCATTTTTAGATACCGACGGGGGAATTATGATAACTGCAAGTCACAACCCGCCTGAATACAACGGTATGAAATTCGTAAAAAAGAATTCGGTACCTGTCGGTTACAATTCAGGATTAAACGAAATTGAAAAAATGATTGTGAAAGAAAATCCTATAATTGTAAATGACGTGAAAGGAAAAGTTACTGATATTGATTTGATGAATGATTTTATTACAAACTTGAAAAATTTTTACGATGCAAGTAAAATAAAACCTTTGAAAGTTGTTGTTAATGCAGGCAACGGTTGTGCCGGTTTGGCTTTGGATGAATTGGAAAAATTACTTCCGATAGAAATGATTAAAATTTTCAACAACCCGGATTCCGCTTTTCCGAACGGCGTACCCAATCCCCTGCTGCCGGATAACAGGGCACATACAATTGAAGCGGTTAAAAAACATAATGCCGATTTGGGTGTTGCATGGGACGGTGATTACGATCGTTGTTTTTTCTTTGACGAACACGGAAATTTTATAGAAGGGTATTACATTGTCGGTCTGCTTGCAAAATCAATTTTAAAAAATAATCCGGGTGAAAACATTGTTCACGATCCGCGCCTTATTTGGAATACATTAGAGATTGTAAAATCTCATGGTGGAACTCCCGTTCAATCAGTAAGCGGACACGCATTTATAAAAGAAAAAATGAGAGAGGTGGATGCCATATACGGCGGTGAAATGTCCGCACACCATTATTTTAGAAACAACGCTTATTCCGACAGCGGTATGATACCGTTCCTTCTCGTCCTCCAACTTATATCCGGGGAAAACAAAACACTTTCTGAGTTGGTCGGTGGAATGATCGAAAAATATCCGTGCCCGGGAGAGATAAATTCCAGCATTTCAAATCCTAAAGAAAAGCTTGAACAAATTGCACAAAAATACACCGGTGGAAAGAAAGACAGAGTAGATGGTTTGAGTGTAGAATATGAAAATTGGAGATTTAATTTGCGTATTTCAAATACAGAACCGATAATAAGACTGAATGTTGAAACCCGCGGAGATGTTGAATTGATGAAGCAGAAAACGAAAGAACTCTTACGGGAAATTAGAGATGAGAAAGTAGAGGCGTAGCATGCTACAATAAAACATATAGCTTAATATTTCATTGTCGTCTCAATCGTAAAAGGTATTTTTAATTCCCCCCAATTTAAACTAACGACCGCAGAATTTGGGTTTCCTCTTTTCTTTACAACCATATTATTAAAAGAATAATAAAGCCACTCGGCAAAATTACCTTTTACAGGTTTTACTTTAATATGCAGAGCATCTTTAGTTTCATTGTAGGTAAATGTACCCCATTGGTCGGCATCATTGTTAAAAATTAATGTCCATTCTTTCTGGGTTGGAATTGCAAAAAAAGCATAAGCTCCTTTTTTTAATTTTTTACCGTTTATTTTTACATCAGTATCGAAAGTGATTTTTGTAGCTTCGTTTGCACCCGTTCTCCAAAGCATATTGTATGGAACTAATCCGCCCCAAATTTTTCTTCCCTTAACTCCGGGTCTGCTGTAAGATATACTTACATGCGTTAATCCGATTATCTGAGACACCTCAGCTTTCGGACTAATCCTTACAGGAGGTTTTATCTTTTTCTGTGCGAAAGAAAATGATGTAAATAAGAACAAACCGCTTAAAACGATTACTGTAAAAAACTTAGTGCTTTTTAACATTGCTTTTCCTTTAAGATTTGTAGACTACGAAAATGCGAATAAATATAATATCATTCAATTATCTAATTCAGTACTTTTATGAAAGTAATAATAAC
>DRJC01000011.1 GCA_011052365.1 Ignavibacteria bacterium | reverse complement strand
TTTCTTTAATCAATTACAAAGACTTGAGTTTGCAAGTCTTATTATTACAGGGGCTGGGTTAATAGGAGCAGACAAGCCGATAATTTGTAACGGGGCTAACCTTGCATACAGAAAATCTGTTTTTGAAGAAGTCGGGGGTTTTGAAGGACAGATGGAATTATCTTCGGGTGATGATGAAATTTTAATGCAAAGGATTTGGAAGAGGACTGATTATAAAATAAAATTTTGTATTAATAAAGATGCCTTTTCTTTTACACAGGCAAACAAAGACTTATCACAATTTTATAATCAAAGAAAAAGATGGGCAAGTAAAGGATTATTTTACGAATTAAAAAGCACATTAACTTCCATAATTTTTATTTTATTATTCTATCTGTGTTTGTTAATATTGTTAGTCCTTTCATTTATAAACACTTCATTTTATTTACCAATTTTTATAACCGTTTTTGTTCTAAAAATATTCTTTGAATTTATTGTAATGAAAAGGGGTTGTAATTTATTATTCCATAAAAAAATGCTGAAGTATTTCCTGCTTGCTGAAATATTTCATATCCCTTATATATTAATTTCCGGAATTACGGGTATTTTCGGCAACTTTGTGTGGAAAGAAAGAAAACTTTCACGCTGAATAAATTAGACAAATCAAAGCTCTAACTGTCTAAAATAATGTACAGGCATTTAATTAAAACCTACTAAAAACTAAATAATCACATTAATTTACTTGGCACAATGATTGGTTTGTTAAATGCAAACGACGGAGAATATTATGAAAAAATTAGTACTAAGTCTTTTTGTTGTAATGTTTGTATTTGCTTTTACAAAGGACACAAATGCAAAAGTTAAATTAGAAATATCAGGGGGAGTATATTTTTATTCAGAATTACAACCTTATGGAAATTGGTATAAATTGAATGGGGGAATAACAGTTTGGCGTCCGGCAAATGTAAGAACTAATTGGCAGCCTTATAGATACGGTAGATGGTTTTGGACAGATGACGGCTGGTATTGGAATTCAGATGAAGATTTTGGTTTCATAACTTATCACTACGGTCGTTGGTATTATGACGATTACTACGGCTGGGTTTGGGTCCCCGGCAACAGGTGGGCACCTGCCTGGGTCGATTGGAAATATGATAACGATTATATAGGCTGGGCTCCGTTACCTCCTTATGCAGAATTTTCTATAAATATCGGGATTCATTTTTCAAATAATTTTCATTACGGGTACAGATATTGGAGTTTTGTAAGATACAGAGATTTTAGTTCCCCTTATGTATATAATTATTTTGTTGGACCAAAATATAAATATAGAATTTATTCAAGTACCAAATACAGAAATAATTACGGTTATAATCGAGGAAGAGTTATAAATAGAGGTGTAGATATAAAATATGTAAGGGAAAGAAGTGGAGGAAGAGTTGTAACAAGAAAAATAGAAAGAGTGAATAGTGTAAGAGATATTAATAAAAGAACCAGGAATAAAAAATATGTTAGATCTTATGTTTATACAAAACCAAGGGTAAATATTAGAACTTACAAAAAGAATCGTACTTTCATTGAAAGAGATAGAACAACCATCAGGAAACAGTATAGGACTCGTGCTGAAATAAATAGAAATGAAAGAAATAAAGTATTTAGAAATAATATTCCTAATACTAATAGACAAAGAAGAATAGAGAAGAGAACAACAAGAAGACCGGAAATAAGGACAAGGGTTCAAAGAAGTACAAGAAGAACAATAATAAGACGTAAGAGTCCTACAACAAATAGAATGCGAGCTAGAAGAAGGAGATAATTTTTTTCAGCCTTCTTATTTATAAGCGGTATTATTTAAAAAATAATGCCGTTTTTTTTTGGACGATTAGAAAATAAATCTATTTTACTTATTTTAATAATTGTAATTATTGAAGTTTTGAAATTTTAATAATTCTATCTTTTAATTAATTGAAAGTGAGATGATAAACCATCTTACTTTTTAAGGGGAATCCGAATCGCAAAATTTCGGAAATTAAAATTAGGAGTTCATAAAATGAAAAGTAATTTAGAAGAAGCTCTTGAGTATCACAGTAAAGGGAGAGCAGGTAAAATAGAAGTGGTTACAACTAAACCTTGCTTGACTTCAAGAGAATTATCTTTAGCATATACCCCCTGGGTTGCAGAGCCATGTCGTGTAATAAATAAAAACCCGGAAGATGTTTATAAATATACTGCAAAAGGTAATTTAGTCGCAGTAGTTACTAACGGAACAGCGGTTTTAGGTTTGGGTGATATCGGTCCTTTAGCAAGTAAACCTGTTATGGAAGGTAAAGGTGTTTTATTTAAAAGATTTGCTGATATAGATGTTTTTGATATTGAACTTAAGAGTAAAGATCCAAAAGAAATAATAAAGGCAGTACAGCTTTTAGAGCCCACTTTTGGCGGAATAAATTTAGAAGATATAAAAGCTCCGGAATGTTTTGAGATTGAAGAAACATTGAAAGAGACAATGAACATTCCTGTTTTCCACGACGATCAACATGGCACGGCAATTATTTCTTGTGCTGCTTTATTAAATGCAGTAGAAATTGTCGGTAAAGAAATGTCTGAAATAAAAATCATTGTTAACGGTGCCGGTTCGGCTGCCATATCTTGTTGTAATCTTTATGTCAGTGCAGGTGCAAAAAAAGAAAACATTACCATGTATGATTCAAAAGGATGTCTCCACAAAGGAAGAACAGACCTTAATAAATACAAAATGCAATTTGCTGTTGATGAAGACAGGGGAACATTAACCGATGCTATGAAAGGTGCCGATGTATTTGTCGGTTTATCCGTTGGCGGTGTTGTTTCAAAAGAAATGATAAAAAGTATGGCAAAGGATCCGGTCGTATTTGCATTGGCTAATCCTGACCCGGAAATTACTTACGAAGATGCAACCTCTGCACGTGATGACATTGTTATGGCTACAGGCAGAAGTGATTATCCAAATCAAGTAAATAACGTGCTTGGTTTTCCCTTTATTTTTAGGGGAGCTTTAGATGTAAGAGCAAACAAGATAAACGAAGAAATGAAAATGGCAGCTACATTAGCTCTTGCCGACCTGGCAAAAGAGAAAGTACCGGAATTGGTATTACGTGCCTATGAAGGTGAAGAATTCTCATTCGGCAGACATTACATAATACCTAAGCCATTTGATCCAAGAGTACTCTGGCATGTTGCTCCTGCTATTGCTAAAGCTGCAATGGATACCGGCGTAGCAAGAACAAACATTGAAGATTGGGATGCATACAAAGAGCAGTTAAAAGAAAGACTCGGTCTTTCAAAAGAAGTTGTTCGTGTAATGGTACAAAAAGCGAAAGTTAATCCAAAGAGAGTTGTTTATCCTGATGGAGAAGATGAAAAAATAATTCGTGCTACACATTCTGTAGTAAATGACAATATTGCAAAACCAATATTGCTTGGAAATGAAAAAATAATAAAAGATACAATAAAAGATTTGGGTTATGATGAAGGCGAAATTGATATTATTGATCCTACCCAAAGTAATAAAATAGATGAATATGCTCAGAAATATTTTGATAAAAGAAAGCGTAAAGGAGTAACATTAAGGCAGGCAAATCAATTAATGAGCAAACCAAATTATTTTGGTGCAATGATGGTAGATTCCGGGGATGCCGATGCTTACATTGGTGGTTTGAATGCTCATTATCCAAGGACAATCAAACCGGCTCTTCAATGTATTGGTGTAAGAGACGGGTTTAAAGTTGTTTCGGGACTATATATTATAATTGCTAAAAATGATGTATATTTCTTTGCCGATACAACTGTTAATATTAACCCTACTGCCGATGAACTTGCAGAAATTGCTATTTCAGCGGCTGATACAGTTCAAGATTTTGATATCGTACCTAAAATAGCAATGCTGTCTTTCAGTAATTTCGGTAGTTCATCTTCGCCTGAAGTTCTAAAGGTGAAACAAGCAGTTAAAAAAGTAAAAGAATTAAGACCTGACTTAATGATTGACGGTGAAATGCAGGCTGATACTGCTGTTGTACCTGAATTAATAGAGCAAGATTTCCCATTCAGTAATTTGAAAGGTAGAGCAAATGTATTAGTATTTCCTGATCTTAATTCCGGAAATATTGCTTATAAATTAATGGCAAGAATTGGACAGGCAACTGTAGTTGGTCCTATTTTAATGGGAATGAAAGTACCAATCCACGTACTTCAAAGAAATGCACCGGTTGAAGATATAATAAATATGACGGCAATTGCTGTTGTTGGAGCAAACACATTAAAATAAAAACCAGGTTGTTAAGTATAAGATTAAATAACAACGTTTTTTTATTTGTCAACTTACTCTTACGCAAAGATAGAGATGACATCTTTTTATAAGGTAAATCAATACTCCATTTTGGGGATTGACCTTGCTTTTATTTGAATTTTATTAAAATAAAGATGTCATCTCTTTGCTACTCATTTTTCTGCATAAAGTGACTTACCAACTCTATTTTACTTCTTTAATAAGTTTTGCATTTTCAACAACTACCGGGTATTTATAACCGGAGCTAAAATCTTTATTTGTTGAAAGAGTTCCCTGCATTATAACGTACGAACCGACTTTTACGTTTGAATTGCTGGTTATCAGTAAATCGTAATTATCTTTGTAACTTGTACCGTCCTGAATATGTATCCAATTTTTGTTCATTATTTGGGGATTGACTTTAGTTACTTCTCCTTCAATTGTAACTGTTTTTCCCGAAAGGGATTTTTTATCGGAAAAGATCTGCTTGATTGTTAAGCTGCCTTTATATCTTTGCTTAATTACTTTTGTTATTTCTTGCGGATTTTTTTTAGGATGCTCTAAAACGTCGGAGGTTTTTTTTGAGCTTGAGATGTTGTTAACGAATAATATCGATTTAAAAGTTTTGTTTAATGAGGTGCTTTTAAAATTTTTCATTTCTATACTCTGTGAAAAAAATAATGTATCACCTTTTGAAGCACCTATTTTATTTGCTGCAATCCAATAAGTCTTACCATTTTCAATTACTTCTATGTAAGCAACACTACCAACATCTTGGTATTCTTTGACAATAACTTTATGGTTTCCCCCGGTAATTGGCTGAGCCTTTCCATTGAATGTTTTTGGTGTCGGAATTTGTTTTGGACTTTCCTTACAAGCCGGAAATGTTAATAATAAAATAGGTATAAATAGTAATAATTTTTTCATAATATCCCTTTTATATGATGTCTATCAATATTTTATATTTCTTAAAATTAACAAAAAAATAGGAAATTAATCTGTACGAAATATTTTTAAATCGTTTATTAAATAAACAAAATTATTTATTAAAAAGAATTTCTTCTTATTTTATATCGGCACTAATTATTTCCGGTAGAGATATTACCGCTTTGTCTTATATTTCCAAAAGAAATAAAAAGGAAGCCCAAGTAATATCAAAATTAATCCCATTGCAGCATCTTTAGTATTTGAAATTAAGGTGTTAACCAAAAATAGAAATGAAAAGACAACAAAAATAGCCGGAAGGTACGGATATCCCCAAACCTTATATGGTCGATAAGCATCGGGCATTTTTTTCCTTAATACAAATACTCCAAAAGTGCCGAGTCCGTAAAATAACCAGGATGCGAAAATTACATAATTTGTAATAGTGTCGAAAGAACCTGAAAGAACCAGTATAGATGCCCAGAGTGCCTGTATTAACAAAGCTGTATGAGGTGTTCCATGCTTCGGATGAATTTTGCCTAATTTTTTGAAGAACAATTTATCGCGAGCCATTGCAAAAGGTACACGTGCCGTTGAAAGAATGCTTCCGTTTAGTGAACCGAAGGTTGAGACAATTACAGCTATCGATATAATTTCCGCACCTCTGTTACCAAAGATTACGTATGCCGCCGATGCTGCAACCAAAGGAGACTTAGCCATTGTATTCACAGGTAAAACATATAAAAAAGCCAAATTAACAAGAACATAAAGAGCAATGACAATTAGAGTGCCGAATAACAGTGCACGTGGTACGTTTTGTTTGGGCTTCTTTATTTCTCCAGCTACAAAAGTAACGTTGTTCCAACCGTCATAAGCCCAAAAAGCGCCCGCTAAAGCTAAGCCGATTAAAGAGATCAAATTGTGTGATACAACAGAAGGCATCTGAAACCCGGTATATATATTTGATAAACTTCCGCTCCCGAAAGAAAACAGCAACACCGATAAAATAGCAATCGTAGCAATTTTTATAAATGTAACTGTTGTTTGAACAACGCCTCCGAAAATAACTCCGAAATAATTTACAATATTTAAGAATGCAATAGCAAGAATTGCAACTGCTTTAGTACCGAAGTTAACTAAAGGATAAATGTTTCCGACCACAGGAATATAAAAGTGAAAATTACTTATCGATTCAGAGAATTGTGGAAATTTTATAAAATAGCCCAAATATTCGGCAAAAACATAAGCAATAGCAGCTTGTCCTCCGGTTTGAAGAACCGACAGAATGGACCACCCGTAAATGAAAGCTGTAAAATCTCCGTACATTTTTCTGAAATAAACATATTGTCCGCCTGTAGCATCAATCATTCCGGCAATTTCCGAATTACTTAACGCTCCGATAAAAGTTATCAGCCCTGCTAAGACCCATACTATAATTAAAAGTTCCGGCGATAATAATTGTCCCGCAATTGTAGCAGGTTTTCTAAAAATACCGGAACCAATCATTGAGCCTGCAACAATCATTATTGCTGCGGTAACTCCTAAACCCCTTACTAATTCTGTTTTCTTTTTTGGTTGCAAGATTAGACTGTTTTGAATTGTTCAAATAATATGTGATTAAAATAAAGATTACATCACTTATTTCAAATTTAACTTGAATAAATTGTTAGAGTTTTTTGTGAAAGAATTCATCTTTACAAAACTTGTAGAGCGACGAGGTTCGTCGCTCATTTACCTATTATTTTTAAACGAGCTTTTTTTTGCAAAGGCTACAGCTTACTTTTGATGAGCGAGCAACTGCTCGCTTTACAAAACACCTTTCCCCTATGTCCCAACGATTGTTAATTGTACATTCCACCCAAGCTAAAGCTTCTGTGGATAAATGTTAATTGAAAATTAACTTTACTATAAGTGTATTTTCTTTTAGATTTGTATACTAGAGGCACATCTTAAAATTCAAAAGGAGTATATTCTGATGGCAAATGAATTAGGGATATTAGGATACGATTATGTAGAATTTTATGCCGGTTCTATTACACCCCATCCAATAGGTATTCCTCAGGGACCGCAGTTCGGGGAAACTGAAAAATCTGTGGGCAAAAAATAAACTGAGGAATATGCAATTATGATTGATACTTTTGAATCATTACAGTTAACAACAAACGTAAAAGAAACAATGGACAAGAATTATTCCCAATCCTGGTTAGAGAACGGTAATGATTAAAATCCCTAAGCATGTTGAAAAGCTTAAACCCTACCAAGCCGGTAAACCAATTGATGAACTCTTCCGCGAATACGGACTTGAAAAAATTGTAAAGCTTGCATCAAATGAAAATCCATTAGGTCCTTCTCCCAAAGCAATGGACGCAATTAAAAAACACATAACTGAGATTCATCGATACACAAACCCTGCAGCGTTTGATCTTGTAAATGCAATTGCGAAAAAGATAAACAAATTACCGGGTCAAATAGTTACCGGTAATGGATCGGATTCTTTACTCCAGTATATCGTCACTGCATTCAGCGAAGAAGAAGATGAACTACTAACTTCCAAAGGTTCGTTTATCGGTTGGTACGTAAACGTTAACAAATACGGAAGAATATCAAAACAAGTTGAGCAGAAAAATTACAGATTTGATCTCGATAAAATTGCCGATAGTATTACTGAAAAAACAAAAATAATTTATCTCGCAAATCCAAATAATCCTACCGGTACAATTTTTACAAAGCAAGATTTTGAAAATTTCCTTCTAAAAGTCCCGGATAATATTTTAATAGTTTTGGATGAAGCTTATACTGTTTATGCAGAGTCAAATCCTAACTACCCGAATGGATTAAAATATGACAATAAAAATTTGATAGTTTTAAGAACACTGTCAAAAGCATACGGACTCGCCGGAATTAGAATGGGATTTGCGGTAGGGCACGAAGATTTAATAAAAATATTATATAAGGTGAAGTTACCCTTCGAACCAAATTCATTGGCTCAAGCTGCTGCAATTGCAGCACTTAATGATGATGAATTTTTACAGCAGACAGTTGCATTAAATAAAAAATCATTAAATAGATTTAAGAAAAAATTTGATGAATTATCCATTATGTATTTATCAACTTCCGCAAATTTTTTATTATTGTTATTTGCCGACGAAGATTATACTATTAAATTTAATGAAGAATGTTTGAAAAAGGGATTAATACTAAGACACGTAAAATCATTCGGTATTCCAAACGGAATAAGAATAAATTCCGGTACTGTTGACGAAACTGAATTTGCCATTAATGTAATTTCGCAAGTTCAAAATCAATT
>DRJC01000010.1 GCA_011052365.1 Ignavibacteria bacterium | reverse complement strand
TTATTTTGATAATTTCAGGGTCTTGGTCTGAAATTTTAGTATTCTCAACTTCGATTTTGAATAAAAGATTGTCAATGTTATGTCTTCCAAATTCATTGGTAATGATACTTGACATCTCATTCAAAACAAATGCGTGAGATACCCTTCTTAATTTCCTGATTTGACCTTTCGTCAATTTGCCTGTAAAACCAAGAAATTCACGATTAATTGCAATATCAATATCTTCTGAAAATCTTTTAATCAAGCCATAAGCTTTACTTAAAGAGGTCCCACCTTTAAATACCAGATGTTCGGCTATTTCAGAATTGAAGATTATTCTTAAAACAAGTGTAACCCAGGCATCCTTTTCAATTGCTTGTGGTTGAATTCCTGTTTTGAAACTCAACTGTTTAAACAACTCTTGTTGTTTGTCTTTTGGTAAGTTAAGCCAATTCATTTGTTATTTCTGATAAAATCTGTAAAACTATTTTCCTAATCCAGACAGGAGCAATTCGTATGTCCTTTTTAATTTTTTCAAGCTCATTTGATTTACTTATGATTTCTTTTAATCTTCTCTTGTCAGTCTCTGTGATATTAATTTCTTTTTTAGATTTTAATGCCTGTATCAGTAAACTGCTTAATTGACTTTCAAAACTTAAATTTTTCGGACTTGTTTTCTTAAACACTATTGTTTGATTTCCAATTTTTATTTTTCGTGCCGAACCATCAGTTAAATAAACTACGTTCATTGGAATTTGGGTAGATAATCCAAGTAAATGTTGTGCGTAAGCACCTGTCGGGATAACCCTTGCTTTGTCTCGTTTTGCAATGGCTTTTCCTATTTCTTCGGCGGTAGGGTATAGGGTGCCTAAAATTTTGTCCTTTTTTGGAATGTAATAAATTCCTTTTGAGATTCTGGTTACTAATCCTTTGTTTACAAGTCTTTGTAGTGATTTCCTAACAGTATCATAATTGCCAAATTCAGAAAAGTCTGAAAT
The DNA here is from genome assembly GCA_011052365.1 of Ignavibacteria bacterium. Lineage (GTDB taxonomy): Bacteria > Bacteroidota > Ignavibacteria > Ignavibacteriales > Ignavibacteriaceae. The sequence continues at coordinate 4,808 of DRJC01000010.1, read as the reverse complement.
AAAAACCAGCTTTCCTTTTGCTGTTTGTTTAATTATAGCTTCTATTTTATTAGATATTGTCATTTGAATTTATTTGTCCCAAAAATAGTAAAAAAATGGGACAGAAATAAGTTTGTTCTAAAAATATTTTCTAATTTTGTATCTTCTCTTTATCCTGCAGGTAACGTTTTGAATATGGGGCGTTGGGCGTTCCTGCCAGCCGAAGCTTCGGCGCAGGCTGGTTGAAAAACCTGACTTTCAACCTGCCTGCCGGCAGGTTTACCATCCCGTTTGTTTATATTCACAATCTTTCAATTTAACCACGTGTCGCCCAATGTCTTATATGTATTGTTAGCCAAAGTGTTTTATCTCATTGTCAATAAATTCATTAATTTTTCATTTATATAATAATTCCCAGTTCCTAATTTTTGCTTAATTAACAATCCGTCTTTTGCTAATTCGTTTAGATATTTTGCTGCTGTTATTCTTGAAACACCAAGGTCTCTTTCAATAAATCCTATCTTTGTATATGGATGCTTAAAAAGATTGTTCAACAAATCTTGACTGTAAAACTTGTAATTATCACGAAGTAAATTTTTATACTCAAATATTAACTCTCTTATTTTTCCGATTAATTGTATTGTCTCTTTTGATATTTGTTCAACTCCGTCAAGCATAAACAACAACCAATTCTCCCAGTTATCTGTTTCTCGTATTTCTTGCAATAATTTGTAATAACTTCCTTTGTTCAAAATTATATATCTGCTTAAATATAGAACCGGTAAATTCAACAAATCTTTCATTACCAGATAGAGAACATTTATAATTCTCCCTGTTCTTCCGTTACCGTCATAAAATGGGTGAATACTCTCAAACTGATAATGAATTATTGCCATTTTTACCAGCGGGTCAAAATCCGACATTGTATCATCATTGATAAATTGCTCTAAATTTGTCATCAAATCCACGATTTCCGCATACTCTTGTGGCGGGGTATAAACAGTTGCTCCTGTTGTCGCATTTTTAAGCGCTGTGCCGGGTAGTTTTCTAAAACCAGCCCTGTTCTTCTCCAATTCGGATTGGATTTCAATTATGTCGTTGTTGGTCAATATCTTTTTTTTCGATATTAAAGCAAAACCTTTTTTAAGCGCCGAAATATAATTCTGAACTTCTTTGGCATTTAATGATTTAAAACCATCAAGATTTAATTCTGCTTTATAAATATCATCGTGTGTTGTAATAATGTTTTCAATAGCGGAACTGTCTTTTGCTTCTTGTAATCCCAATGTGTTAATTAAAATACTTTCATTCGGAATTGTAGCAACAACTCCTTTTAATTCTGCTAACGCACGATGAGCTGAAGCAAGTTTTTTCAGAACTTTTTTCGTTTCAATATCTTTTTCTATCGGTAATTTATTTAACATTTTACTCTGCTTTGTAAAGTTTTCTTTGTTTTCTTTACAAAGGTAAGCTGCTATGATAAGAAAATCAAATATATTTTACATATCTTGTGGTTAATGATAAATTTTCTGTGATTTCTTTACATTTTGGCTAACGCAATCTTGCTATGAGCAGTAGCGTTTTTTGCTATTGTTTATAGCTTTTGTTGTAGCCAGTATTTTCACTTCTCTTTAATAATAGTGATTAAATTTTCATTTTTCTTAAATGTCTCATTGTTTCTCTTTCCACTTGTTCAAACTCGGGCAAATCCTTTATTTGGTCTTTTATAGATTTTTGCCAACGTGCTTTGTATTGTGGTAAACGTTGTTCTAATTTTGTGAAAAAATCTGATGGATTTAGTTTTTTACTTTTACACTTTGCAATAAATTCATTTAGATAAAAATCTGTTTCTAATCCATGTATTTCTGTTAAATACCAAATATCATAAAAATCTCTTGCCTGCATTCGCTGCATAATGGAACGCATTTTTTCAACAAGAATTTCTTCGAGCGAATAGCAAAGCAATTTATGTTTTTCCTGGTCGGTATATGTTAGAAAAACAGCTTTGTTTATTGGAGTAAACTGTAATTTTTCACTTCTCGAAATATCAACCTTTAAACGTTTGTTTGTACCCATTCCACCAAGCGGACCAATGTAGCTGATATAAAAGTTTATACCTTCCTGTCCGTCCGGCAGGCGGGCATCTGTATGTTCATTTTTCTCTATTATTTCAAAAGGTATATTTGCTTCTTCTCTTATGTACTCAAATGCTTCACTGAAGTAATCAAATATTTGCTGATTTGAAATTGTATCTTCCAATAGTGTAAAATCAAGATCTTCCGAAAAACGATAATTTTCAAAATAGAATTTCTTCAAAACGGTTCCACCCTTAAAGACAATAATTTTGGAAAGCTCATCATGAAAAGCAATACCCTGTAAAATCCAAGATAAGATATAATCCTTTTCTATTTGCTGGTCTCTAACGCCAACTGCTCTTGCTTTCTTTTGTATTTCACCCGGTTTTATCATGTAAAAATTGCTTCCTTAATTGTTTCTGTTTCAATGTTTTGCTGAATGCTCCATTTGGTTATTATTTTGCCACTCTTCGGAAGTTCAGTATCTAAAAGAACTATTGAGTTTGTTTTTATCTTTTGTAAATCGTCAATAATATCAGTTTCTATTTCCAATGTCTCTAAAAGAAATCCAAGTCGCTTAAGAACCGCTTGGGAATTAAATTTGTTTGCATATTCCAATAAGATATTAAATTTAATTTTATTTCGGGATAAATATATTGCACTAGCAACTTCAACTATGCCGCCAGCATAATCGGGCTTAAACAAGCAATCAATTATTGTTTTTTCAAGATCTGAACAGACAACTTTGTGAAAATTATCAATCCATATTTTCTTTGTTCCAAAAAAATGTTTTTGATTATGAAAGATAAATTGGAACGGTACTTCTTTAATTTTAATTGTTGATGGTCGTATTTGTTTGGCAACAACAATCTGCTCTTTTAGAGATGGTTGCGTAATTAAATTATGAATTTGTAAAGCTGAATAATATCCGATATAGTAATTTGCATCTCGCACTAAATGCTCAACCAACAAATGCCAATCGGGCATAAATGATTCAGGATTTTGTTCGTAAGGAATTACATAATACAACCCTCTTTTAACTCTCATTAAAAGTCCTCGGCGTGTCATATCGCTAAGTAATTCTCTTATTGCACTATTATTAGAGTTTGGAAGTGCTTTTTTAGCAAGTTCAAAATCAAAACAATGATTGTCTTGTTCATTTAAGAATATTAATAGTTTGCTCGATTGTGTTGATATGTGTTTGTTTTTCATAATTCATTTATCAGTTTACAACTGACTACAAAGATATAAAAACAAATTAATAAAAACTAAAATTATTATTTATAGTAAAAATATCAGCCACAGTCTTGTTTTATTACTATAATTAATTATCTTTGCTCTTTTTCTTTGTATTGCCCACAACGGTTGTGTATATGAGGCGTTGGGCGTTCCTGCCAGCCGAAGCTTCGGCGCAGGCTGGTTGAAACTACACACTTTCAATTTATCTCTTACATTATTTAATTGCATAAACTTTTGATTTATTTACAAACCCCGCATTACGTATAGCCTTTGTTATGCGGTCGCTCTTTTTTTCATATGTTTCAATTATTTTTCCAACAACCATTCAAATACATTTTTATGAATTATCCCAGCTCTGTTCTGTGTAAAATATTCAGTTGTTAGCAAAAATTTTGGGTAGTTATCTTTTATGATTTCTAATGGGGTAAACTCTCTTTTTTCAGTTTCAGGATTAGATATTTCCCAAGCCACTTGATAATATTCAATCTCACCGAAACGATTTTTGACTATAAAATCAACTTCTCCGATGCGAAGTGAACCTGTCCAAATTTTGTAACCTCTTCTTAAAAGTTCAAGATATATGACATTTTCAAGAATATGTCCTCTATCTGCTGTCCTTTCCCTGCCAATCAGCACATTTAACAGACCTAAGTCCACAATATAATATTTCTCTTTTGTAGCAAGTTGTTTTTTACCTTTTATATCAAAACGATTAACCCTGTAAAACACAAAACTTTCAACGAGATAATCAATAAATTTCTCCACAGTAGCATGATGTACACCCTGATTATCTGCTTTTAATGCTTTTGATGTACTATTTGGCGAAACACGATTTCCAATATTGTTTGCTAAAAATTTAACAACATTGCTAAATGCTCGTTTATCATAAATTTTATGTCGTTGTGTTATGTCTTTTTCGATAATAGTGGTGTACAAAGCTTCAAGATATTCGTATATTTTGTCATAACCTTCTTCTCTCAATTCAATACCTTTGGGCAAAGAAGTTTCGTTTACATAATTATAAAATATTGCTTCGTAATTCAAGTATTTATTGTTTGTATCAATGTTTATGCTTTCCAAATATTCAGCAAAAGAAAACGGTAAAATAGAAATTTCAATATACCTTCCACTTAATAGGGTTGCTAATTCGCTTGAAAGTAAATATGCATTGGATCCTGTGATATAAATATCAGTATTTTTCGTGGCATATAGTCCATCTACAATTTTTTCAAAATCGGAAATATTCTGAATTTCATCAAGAAAAATATAATTTATCTTGTCAGTCTGTAATTTCGATTTTATCTCAAAATAAAGCGTATCCCAAGATTTATTTAGAAAGTTTTCAGGTAATTCAAAATTGTAAAATTGTATTTGTTCAGGCATTACGCCATTTGTAAGTAAATTATTTTCAAACATTTCTAAAAGCGTAGATTTACCCGAACGACGCAGACCTGTTACCACTTTAATAATATCTTTATCCTTATATGATATTAATTTATCAAGGTATTCTTTTCT
>DRJC01000009.1 GCA_011052365.1 Ignavibacteria bacterium | reverse complement strand
ATCTTGTTAAATACACCGATTATTACAAACTAACCCCAAATATGAAATATGCAATTTCGCTGTTGGGATTGATAACGTAACTTACAAATACAGGAAGCTGAAAATCCTCGGTAATTTTAATACTCTTTGATGCTGTTAAACCAAGATCAATTACATTAAATTTCTCAGTGCCGTAAAATTTACCTTTCCCGCCGGGTGAAGCGCCAAGGAATAAATTCAAACCGATATTATCCAATTTCTGAGAGTAGGAAATTTCAAAATAAGAAGAGTTATCGCTGTCTGTTCCGCTGTAAAAATTGACATAACCACTAATTGTAATCGGTAAACTTTCCGGCCCGGAGTAAGTTACTCCGCCCTCAAATGTATGAGCGCCACCACCTGCATCTTTATCGGAATTAAAATTGAATAATCGGAATCCAGCAGTTGGGAAGTAATAATCCGTAAGAAGAAAATTCAGCGTTCCCGACCCGCCCAACTTAACAGAGTATGAGAACAACAAATCCAGTTCATCTGCCGCTGGAACAGATGCTGAGCGGGTTGTTTGATATGAACCCCAGATGTTAAATTCAAAATTTCCCGAAATAAATTTAAGCGATGGCTGAACTGCGGGCGAATAGCCGAAATCCAAACCGCGCCAAATGTAGCGGCTTACAATATCAGCGCCTAAATCCACCGAATCTTGAGCTATATTTGAAGTAAAAGGAAATAAAGATAAAGCAAATAAACCGGTTATAAAAAATTTTCTAATAAATTTCATATTTGTTGTCCTTTAATGAAGTAATAGCATAATATTACAAAGCATAAACTTAATAGGGGGTAACTTTTTCAAAATCCGGATAAGCTTCCATCCCATGCTCACTTAAATCAAGTCCGGCAATTTCCTCTTCACGCGATACGCGTAACCCGATTGTTTTTTTAATTGCCAACCAAAGTATTGTGGTGAATATGGTGATAAATGCTCCGATTGAAATAATCCCCACAAACTGACTCCAGAGTTGATCCCATCCGGCTTTAACGCCAAATAATCCGACTGCCAAAGTTCCAAAAATTCCACCAATGAGATGAACCGATAACGCACCGACCGGGTCGTCTAATTGTAACTTGTCGAAAAGGATTACAGAGAAAACAACGATAATACCGGATATAATACCGATAAGAATTGCTTCAAAAGGTGACATTAAATTGGCACCGGCGGTTATTCCAACCAACCCGGCAAGTGTTCCGTTAAGGGTCAACGTAATATCCGGCTTTTTTAATAAAGACCAGGAAATAATCATTGCTGCAATGGCACCGCCGCTGGCAGCCAATGACGTTGTAACAAATACAAGCGATACCATTCCAGGGTTTGCAGATAGTACGGAACCCCCGTTGAAACCGAACCATCCGAGCCATAGAAGGAAAACCCCGATTACTGCAAGCGGCATATTATGCCCGGGAATCGGATGTACTTTTTTCTTTACAAATTTGCCGATGCGGGGTCCCAAAATAATGACCCCCGTCAGTGCACCCCATCCGCCTACGGAATGAACGAGAGTTGAGCCGGCGAAATCATAAAATCCTAATTTATTTAAAAAGCCACCTCCCCATTCCCACATGCCTGCAATTGGGTAAGCCAGTCCTACAAAAATTGTTGTAAAAATAAGAAAAGCATTTAGTTTTATCCGTTCGGCAACTGCACCGGATATAATTGTTGCCGCTGTTGCAGCAAACATACCCTGAAAAATAAAATCCGTCCAATATGTGTAGCCGGAATTATATGCATTGGTCATGCCGGAAGCATTCGTGCTTAAACCGAATCCGGCAAAACCAAAAATGCCGCCGGCAAAATTACTGCCCGGATACATTAAGCTGAATCCCACTATATAATAAGTTAATAATCCAATGGACGGGATAATAGAATTTTTAAACAAGATATTTACGGTGTTCTTTGATCTCGTTAGTCCGGCTTCTAATGTTGCGAAACCGAGATGCATAATAAACACTAACGCTGTGGCTATCAACATCCACAAATTGTTAATTGTAAACAAATTGTTGGATATTGTATTTGTAATTTCCGGGTTCATTTATTTTCTCCTTATTCTAAATCTGATAAATTTAAAGAGCCGATTCGCCGGCTTCTCCTGTTCTTATTCTTATTGCATCATCAATAGTATAGATGAATATTTTCCCATCCCCAATTTCACCTGTTTTGGCGTATTTTGTAATTATGTCAATCGCCTCGTTAGCTCGATTGTCCACACAAACCAGTTCAATTTTAATTTTTGGTACAAATTCGATGTTGTATTCAGAACCGCGGTAAACCTCTTTGTGCCCTTTTTGTCTCCCATATCCTCGCACTTCGGTTACGGTTAAGCCGGCAAATCCGGTTTCCTGTAATTCGGTGTGTACATCTTCAATTTTATGAGGTCGAATAATTGCCTCCACTTTTTTCATTATTACTCCAAATTTGTGATTATAGAATATAAGGTGCATACGGATATTTGCCTAAGAATATGAGGCATATACCTCTATTTACCTAAATTATTTAATTTATAGTGTGCTAATATATTAATGTTTTTTATATATGCAAGTTTTTGTATAAATAAATTTCTTTTTTAATAGATTGAAAAAAAGAAATTTGTAGACTGGAAATTCGATATTAGATGCTAAATTTTTTCATCCCGACTCAGTCGGGACTGAGAAAAAGAAGCCCTCCGGAGACTTTTGAACCTCTGGGAATGTTGGAGTAATTGAGAAAAATACCGGTACATATAAAGCAGTAATAGACTTCAACAAACTAACATTGTGAGTTTACTTTTACAGAATAAGAATGGGTAATTTTGTTCAAAGCAAGGAAGATGGTCCTCTTACGATAAACCCTAAGAGGAATGAAATAAAATTATTTAGTGTGTATACATTGGGACAAGATTGAATATTTAAAATAATAGAAACTACTTTTCCGTATCAAAACCAGGACGCTTAAAATCTTTATAGTCGGGAAATTCTATGTCGAGTTGATTTAATATTCTTCCGAGAAGCACCATCATTTCTTCAATTTCAGAGGAGAATTCTTTAACAAGTGAAAATAAATTATTCAAAGCTTTTTGTGTTCTTTTTACAGATATTGCTGCAATCTTAGCAGTGCCGTTCATATCATAAGTAGAAATTTCATTTTCAAAATCATCCATACCGATTTTCAGCTCTCCTTTATCTCTGAGAGCCCTTTTTATCTTTACCATAATGAACATGTGATACCAGGAAACTATTTCAATATTATCGAATAAAAATTTAAATCCCGGTTCTTTTATTTTTTGATTGATTGTTTCAGTAAGATTAAATTTATTGTCCAAAGATTTTATAAATGAATGTGCTATACGGAAATATTCGTCTGCAAGTTTTTCAAGTTGGTATTCTTTTTTCTCCTTTGGACGTTTAAATAAATCATCATCTTCTTCTTCCTCATCAAAATCCAAATCAACATCTTCCCAAAAATCATTATCATCAAATTCATTTTCAGATTCTTCAGTATCTTCTATTTCGTACTTAAAAATATCTTCTGCTTTAGGAAATTCGCCGTCGTTCAAAATCTGGTGTGTGTAAATTTTTGATTCGGTGCTGAACACCCTGCAGTTTGCCGTGAATCGACATTTTTCACACCACCGATCACAGTAGTTAAATACTCCATCTATGTATTTATTCTTTTCGTCTTTCATAGGAAACTATTTTACTTCAAATAAAACCCCGCAGATAAAAATCCAACCCAATGTTTAAGCGAAAACGGAGCGGTTAAACCAAGATGCGTGCCTTTCAACGGGATAACTCCCTCAGTATATGTATCTGAATATTTGAAGACCTCTCCTTTCAAATTTTTGTTAAACAAACTTTTTATAATTTTAGAAGTTGTCAATAATCCGAAAGGAACCGTGTATCTTCCGCACCATAATGTTTTCGGTTTCTGGGATTTACTCGGCCAAAGTTCGGCCGTTAATTTCTTTAATCTTTGATCTGTTAAATTACCGTTAAATGTTTTTGCGGCAATTCTTTTATCTAAATTTGTAGCTTTTTTGTGTGCTGCTTTATCTTCACCGAAAAGTGCATTCTTAAAATCTTTCCCGTAGTGGTCGGCATCCGTTGAGAAAAGGAAAAATATATCTTTGCCTAATTTCAGTTTGTTTTCTTTTATGTAATCGATAATAATCTTTGAAAGGTCATCGCTTATTTTCCCCATTCTTTTATAAGACATTCCCGTAACCATAATGGGAGTGATTTTCACATTTCTATTATAATACTGAAGAAACGGAATCAGTGCTTCTATTGAATGCTCTATGTTTTGTGCTTTATCACTGACCATATAATAATCCCGTGGTAACTCTTTTTTGATTTTATCTCTGAGGGAAGAAACTTTTACATTCCCGTACGGTCCGTGCCAAAGTTTATAATCATCAAGTATAAGTATGTTTTTCGGGTCATTCATTGCACGACGCACGGTGCCGTGTGTTACGCCAAATATTACAACCTCTTTTGTTTTTATTAATTTGTATAAAGGATAATAAACATTACCTGCGTAAAGGTAATCGTCGTGGGGTGAAATTGCTGCAACCAAATTTTTTGATGAAAAGCTTTTCTCATTTTTGTTATGCTTATTTAAGTAGGACATAAACAAATTCATTTCTTTCGGGTACCAGCTAAATCCCACGTTGTCGCGAATCGGTCTTATATTTTGTGCCATAGTTTTTGTTTCAATTATGTTGAATAATAAAAATATAAATAGAAGTAAAATGATTTTTATGTTTTTCATAGTTTTACTCGCTTTTTTTAGCTTTAACAGAAAACATCATCGGAATGATATTTTCCATTTCTTTTAACCTGTAAAATCCGTCATTCCCTTTAACCGTATCTGGGAAAACATCATAAACACTGAACGGGTATTCGTGCAAAAACTCTATTTGCAAACCGTTACTTATTAAAGAATTTATTACATCGCTTAACGGATGATTCCAACCGTATTCAATGGCTTTTATATCGGCATTTCCATCGGCATAGGTTCCCTGGTTTTCTAAAACAATTGGTTCTTCATTAAAAAAATATGAATACTTAAAATATTTATATTTCTCATCAAACATCCACATGATGTTGTGGAAATCAACAATGTAAAAAAAGCCTCCCGGTTTAAGATATTTTGAAATTAACCTTCCCCATTCTTGCAGATCATTCAGCCAGCCGATAGTTCCGTAAGATGTAAAAACAATATCAAATTTTTCATTTATGTGATTTTCAATATCATAAATATTTGAGCAAATAAATTTTGCATCTATGTGCAGCTCGTCGCCTATGGATTTTGCAAGTTTTATTCCTTCTTCCGAAAAATCAATACCCGTTGCTTTTGCTCCAAGTCTTGACCAGGAAAGTGTATCCAAACCAAAATGACACTGGAGATGAAGCATTGTTTTTCCCTTTACATCACCGACTTCTTTCAACTCGATAGGTTGAAGTGAAGTGTTCCCGCTTTTAAATCCATCCAAATTATAAAGCTTGGACTTTGCGTGAATTCCAACCCATGCATTCCATAATTTTTTATTTGCTTCAAAATACTTTTTTGTGTTCATAGAAAATCTTATTATGTCATTTCTTCCAAAGTTCCTAAGGAATGCCTTTGACAGATTCTCTTCGGGAAACCGGAAGAAGAAATCTTTTTCTCCAATTCAACGGAAAAGATATCCCGCCTCAGCCTGTCTCGGATTGGCCGAGCCAAGACGGGCGGACAAGCTCAGTCGTTCCACTTCTTCGATATGACAATCGAAATAAAGATGTCATTTCGAACGGAGAGAGAAATCTTTCCTCCTAGGAATCCTTTTGAAGAAATGATATTTAATTATTTTTAAGGTGTTTCTATTATCTATTCTTCCTCATCATCAAGAAGATTATCAAATGAAGCCGGGAGAGATTTTGTGGTTTTAGCACCCAGCTTTTTAATTTTTTCAACACTGTTTACAAGATTTCCTTTACCTGTGTGTAATTTTTTAATTGCAGCATCGTAACT
>DRJC01000008.1 GCA_011052365.1 Ignavibacteria bacterium | reverse complement strand
CCTCCGCCCAAATTTTCATCCCTTAGTTCGATGAGAGTTTGGGTGGAGTTTAAAATACCAAGCGTTATCTGATAATCAAATTATATCCAATTTAATCGGGATGGAAACTTCAGATACACGCAAACGTTATACGCAATTCAAAAAATATTTTTCTTATAATAATGATATTTTGATAGGCTTTTAATAATGAATAATAAATTTGTTTTTTATTTTTTTAAAAGGGGAAATAAGGTGTTTTCTCCGCTTCGCTCCGAAAACTATTTAAATTAACTTAAAATCCACAATTACATGAAAACACAATTCACACTAAAAAAGGATGTATACAGAAAAAACAGAGGTAACTATTCACGATTTCTCAATATTTTTTGCAACAGTTGCAAAACTCATTTATTACTATATCAAAAAGACGGATCAGGAGAACTTAAACGGATGTATTTAGATTGTATTTTAGCCCCAAAAATTTCGTCTACAAATAATGAATTCGCTTGCCCTTCATGCAAAAAAATTCTAGGAACATTTATTATGTATGAAAAAGAAAAACGGCGTGCCATTCGCTTATACCAAGGCTCGATTTTAAAAAAAATTGGAAAAGGTATCTATCCATTATCAAAACACTAACTATATTTAGGGTCTGCTGATTTAAACAGCAATTTTTTAGCTAAGGTTAGTTGATGAATGTGGGCTTAAAATGTGCAAAATGCACGGAAATGTGCTAAAATAAGAGTAGAAACATGCAAAATGTTTTGTTTAATAAACTAAATTCTACACTTATGCATAAAGTAAACCCATCATCACTATCCAGCCGATCATTATTCGGCTATTCATTAGAAGATTTAATTCCGGAAGACCATCCTAAGAAAGTTATTTTAGATAAACTTCCTTGGGACGAGCTTACGGCTATCGCCCGCAGGGCGTATAAATCCGATTATTGGAAAGACAAGCCAAATGCCCGCATTATGATCGGATTGTTTGTCTATCAGGCTATTTCCGGAGACAAAACATTTCGGGAAGTTGCCGACGAATTTAATTTGAATGTTCTCTGCGCTTACGCTTGCGGTTTTAAGGAAATTGAACGCCGCTCAATAGATAATTCCACTTTGGTAAAGTTTGAAGAAAATCTGGGCGAGGAAAACATTTTGGCTATTAAGGATATTATCGAGAAAATGGCGGTTAATAATCAACCCCCTAATTCCAAGGGCAGGCATTCGGGCGATACTACCGTATTTGAATCAAATATCACTTTTCCCACGGATACTAAAATAATGGAATCAGTCAGATTATTTTTAGTGAACAATATTATCAAAGAATATCAGGAGCGGGCGGGCCAGAAGCATCGGACATATACGCGCGCAGCAAGAAAAGAATATTTGGACTTTGCCAAGAAAAGGATAACGAATAAAAATCAAGTCAGGAAAATTATGAAAAAACAATTGCAGTTTCTTCGCCGCAATATTGCTCAAGCGGAAGCGGTAGTAGCCGGATTGGAAAAGAATATGGACGGCATAGAAATGGAATTTTTCGGTAAGATGGGCAAAAAAACATTCAAAAAATTAAAAACAAAATTGGAAACCGCTAAACAAATTTACTCTCAGCAATTAGATCACTACAATGGTAAAGAAATAACAGAAAGGATTGTCAGTTTTCATCGCCCGGCTATTAGGCCGATATTCAGAGGCAAAGCTCAGAAAAAAACTGAATTCGGGGTAAAATCATTTATGTCGGTAATGGGCGGCGCGTTAATATTATGCAAGACATCATACGATAATTTCTACGACGGAAAGGGGTTTAAGGAATCTATAGCAAAAATGAAAAACAAAAAGTACTCGGTAAAGGAGGCAATAGGAGACAAGGGCAACGGCGGAATGTGTTCATTTCTCAAAGACAGCAATATCATAGACGGCATAGAAAAAAGAGGCAAGCGGAAAAAGGATCCGCCCATACCGAAGAAAAGGTTTGCCAGGGCCAGGAATAGAATGGAAGGAGCGATCGGAACCATTAAGAATGTATTCATTAAAAACGGGCTGAGAGCCAAAACAGATAACGGAGATTTAAGGAAGATAGCAAAGGCGGCAATCGGATTTAATCTAAACTACGCTTTGTAGGATTTAAACGAAAATCAGCAAGGCAGGTTTTAAGGAGCGAACAAGCGGCGAAAATCATCAATTTTAGACACCTTGACTTTGAAAATCATCAGAAATGGTTTTCAAAGTGAATATGGCTAAAAATTAAATGGCTTTTGGTTTGGAAAATCAGCAGCCCCTATTTAAGTTAAGCAAATCAGCTAAATTTAATTTTCGCTAAGAGCAGGCCCTCTTTAATAAATAAAATATATGTTTAAAACTAAAAATCAAGAAGGGTTTATCAGTATATTGGTTCTGCTTATAGCTGTTTCTATAATCGGATATTTTTTATATAAATCTTTAGTTCAAGTCGGGGATAATCCTCAAACGGAAGGGTTTAAAAGGCAGATTGATAAAGCCGAGGATATCGCAAAAATCGCCGTGGAAAGAGCCGGGCGGATAAAAAGCGAGATGTCCGATTATGCCGACAAGCGCCAATCCGATAAAGAAGATAAAATAAATGTTATCGTTAAAATAATTTCAAAAAATAATCCAGGCGAATATTCGGAGAAAGTTAATAGCGGAATCAGTGTTTTAAATTTAATGGAATTAATCGGCAAAAAATATAATCTCAGCTTTAAATATAGCGAAAGCGGATCGGGAATGTTTGTGGATGAAATTAACGGCGTAAAAAATAATTCTTCCGATAATACGCATTGGCTGCTCTATGTAAACGGGAAAATAATTAAGGCCGGAATTTCCGATTATAAGCTGTCCGATAATGATATTATTGAATGGAGGTATGAAGGCATGCCCGCGCCGTGGTAGTTGTGATTTAGGAAAATAAAAGCGCGAATTAAAATCGCGTTTTTTTATGTTATAATAATATTAAGAATATTATTCGTAAATTTGTAATTTGTAGATATGATAAATTTACACAGTAAAAAAATAAACCAAGTTCTGACGGAGTTAAAATCCGATGTTAACGGCCTGTCAAACAAGGAAGCCGAGAGAAGAATAAAAAAATTAGGATCCAATGAATTGCCCAAAGAGAAGCCGTTGGGAAAATTAACGATTTTTTTATTGCAGTTTAAGAGTCCGTTAATTTAT
>DRJC01000007.1 GCA_011052365.1 Ignavibacteria bacterium | reverse complement strand
TATTTTATTCTTAAATCAATGCCATTTTGTGCACTTAACAGGTAGAATTTATTAGTTGATTTCTTTTTTATCTCCTCAATAATTGAATCTACATGATAGGCTTTAACGGCGCTAATTAAAATATCAAAGTTATGTCCAAGTAATTCCTCTATTGAATTATAAACATATTTAAAATAAGATTTCTTTTCAATTTTTCCAGTTATTTCAATGCCTTCTTTCCTAATTAAATTAAGTTTTTCCCTATCTAAATCAGTTATGGCTATTTCGCATCCGGCTTCTCTAAAGTGTACAGCAAGCGTTTGTCCCACTGGTCCTAAACCAATGATTCCTACTTTAAAATTTTTTTTGTCCATTGTTCAAATTTTATTTTATAAGATTAATAACTTTTTAAATAATTATTCTTGCATCTACTGTACAGGCCGTATCTTCATAAGCAAAAATGGGGTTAATATCCAGTTCTTTGATCTCGGAAAAGTCATTAACTAACATGGAGATTCTTTGAATTATTTCAACTATTAATTCTTTATTAATTCCTTTTTCTCCTCTAAAACCAGTAATTATTTGTGAAGATTTAATGGAAGTTAACATTTCTTCTGCCTCAACATCAGAAATTGGAGAAAAATTAAAAACCACATCTCTAAATATCTCAACAAATATGCCTCCCAAACCAAACATAATAAGATGACTTAATCCTTTTTCTTTTTTTGCACTAATTATCAGTTCGATACCTTTGGGCATACATTTTTGGATAAAGAACTTCAAATCAGCCTGATAAAGCTCTTTTTGCATTTTAGTAATAACATCAATAACCTGGTTACGATTTTTAATATTTAAAACAACCCCTCCAACATCACTTTTATGAATAATATTTATAGAGTCTGCTTTAATCACAACAGGAAACCCAATTTTTTCGGACAAAGCAACTGCTTCATTAGTACCTTTAGCAATTCCCCAATTTGCAACAGGGATTTTGTAGGATGATAAAATTTCATAAACCTGACCTGCTGTTAATACTTCCTGATTTGAGGACTTTGCCTGGTCAATTATTTTTTTTACTTTGTTTTTGCCGACATCAATAAAAGTTTTTATTTTGCCTTTATGTCGTGTTTTTATATTTTTATATTTTACGAGAGACGAAAGAGCTTTTGCTGCTGTTTCAGAGAAATCGAAACAGGGAACAGAACCTTCTTTTAATATATTGGTAGTTGTTTGCCAATTTTGTTTATCGGTTATGAAATTACATACAATTGGTTTTATATGCTTTTTATTGATATTTACTATTTCGGTTGCAACACTATCACAATCAACAAATGGGGGTGTAACGAAATTAATATAAATATTATCAAAGTTCGGTTCATTCATCATCACTTCCAGAGCACTTCTAAATTGAGGTGCGCCGGCTGTGGCCACCACATCAAGAGGATTGTTAACGGAAGCAGAGTCAAACATGGTTTCTTTTAAAATATTTTTTGCATTTACTGATAACCCGGGTACTTCCAAACCACGACTTACCAGTTCGTCAACAGCAAGAACAGCAGGTCCGCCTGTATTAGTAATTATTCCAACGCTATTTCCTTTTGGTATGGGTTGTGAAGAAAAAACAACAGCGGCATGACATAGATCTTCAAGATTAGAAAATGATAAGGCATTAGCTTTTTTGAAAAGATGTTCTAACGAAATGCTTCCTGCTAATCCACCAATATGAGATCGCGAAGCTTCTGCTCCTTTATCTGTACGACCTGCAGTCATAGCAAGAATTGGTTTTTTGGCAGATACCTCCTGAGTGATTTTCAAAAATTCTTTGGGATTTGAAACACTTTCGACATAAACGATAATTGCTTTGGTATTATCGTCATTTCCATAGTATTGAATAATCTCCGGTATTGAGATATCGGAAGCATTTCCATTTGAGGCATACATTCTAATGCCAATCCCTAAATCGTGAATAGCCTGCATAATTACTGCTCCTATACCCCCACTTTGAGCAACAATTGAAATATGTCCCGGTTTCGGAAAAGTAAAAGTAAAGTTGCAGTATGCTTTAATTTCAGAATTTATAATTCCCTGGCAATTTGGTCCGAAAATTCTTATACCATATTTTTTGGCTCTTTTAAGAAAATCATCTTCTAAAGCTTGTCCGTCTGCCCCCATTTCTTTAAATCCGGCAGTATTTATTATGATAGCCTTTACGCCTTTTTTTCCGCAATTCTCAACTTCGTCAGGAACAAACTTTGGTGGAATAACAATATGAACGAGATCCACATCGCCCGGAACATCTAATATTGATTTATATGCTTTTAACCCCCTGACTTTACCGGCTTTTGGATTTATTGGATATATCGGATTAGAATATTTGTAATGGATAAGATTTTTTATTATAACATTTCCAATTGATAATTCTTTTGTAGAAGCGCCTATTAAAGCAATTGATTTTGGTTTAAACAATGCATCTAAATTTTTTGTCATAATAATCTTAAAAATTTAATTGTTTAATTTATAATAGCGAAATCCTCCCCATATTGCAGCACCGATGGC
>DRJC01000006.1 GCA_011052365.1 Ignavibacteria bacterium | reverse complement strand
TTTTCTTTTCAAATTCAAATTGAGAGATTTGTTTGTCTACATTAGCCAAATCATTTACAAGAATTTTTCCTTTGTCGGAAAGTATTTTTAAATCAATTGAATATAATTCATTCTCTGTTTCTTCTACTTTTTTGCTACATTCATTTAATTTTTCTTCTTCAACAGGGAAATCTTTTTTCAAATCTTCAAGCAATTGCATTCTACCAAAAAGAGTATTATCAGCTTTAGGTGAGCTTCCGCTTTCAACAAGACCGGAAACATCAACAAAATCACCGTCTAAAGTTGTAAAACTAAACCCGGAAAATTTAGACGACATTTCAAGCATATTTTCCAAAGAATCTACTACGGCAGTATATCTGAGAATCTTGTTAAATAAACCTTTCCACTTTTTATCTGTTTTTACATAATCTTTTGCCCACCCGGTAAAGCCGGGGGATGATTGGATTTTTTTAACCCTTCTTCTAACAGTAAAATTGTTCAGCTTACCCCAAAAATCTTCTTTACCGTTATGTCCAAAATTATCAAGATAAAAAGCAGCACGTCCCGCCGAATTGGTTTTTAAATAATTTATTGCCTCTTTTAATTCTGTTACCGATTCAATTAAAATATTATTAAGATTATTTCTTAAAGCAGCTTCAATTGCAAACCTATATTTCTCGTCCGATGTACCAACTTGTGCAAGAAGATTTTTTTCTTTCTTAGTCCAGCTTTTATCATTTATAAGTGCCTTTGCCCCTTTGGAAACACCGTCAAGGTTGTCAATTAAACTTTGGATAAATGTTATTTTATCCTTCATAGAATTTAGGAGACTTTTCCTGTCAAGTTCGTCGTTTTTAAGTTTGTTCAGTTTGTCTTCTAAATTATCTTTTCTTTCCTGTTCTTTTAAGTATTCTGCTTCTGCTTCTTCAAGATTCTTTTGTGCATCGGCTTTTTCATTTTGAAGTCTTTCAATAAAGCCGACTGTTTTAGCGATCTTATTAGTTAACTCTAAAATCTTTCCGTTGCGTTCTTTAATAATATTATTTTTTTCATTAAGAGCTTTTTCGATGTTTGATAAATCGTTCTCTTTATTCGTTAACTCTTTAAATTTTGTGAGAAGTTCTTCGTTCTTTGTGTTTAGTTCCGCTCGTTTCTTTTCAAGTTCTTCTTTTGCAAGATTAACAGATATTCCTGATTCTTCGTTTTCATTTTGTTTGGTTTCAATTAAGGCAGTAAAATCGTCTATTTTCTTTTTGCTTTCTTCTATAAAGTCTTCCGTTTCTTTAACCTGGTTATTTAACTCTTCAAGCTCTTGGTGGTACCTGTCGATATTATCTTCCAGAGAATTGCGTCTTTCTTCTGCAACGGATAATTGTTTTTGACTGAAATAAATTTTTTCCGTTACCGAAGTAATTTCATGTCTTTTCTTTTGTAGACTGCCTTCAATTTCATTTAAAGATGATTTAATGCCTTTTAATTCATCGGAAAGTTTTGATATTTCAGACTCAATTGATAGTCTTCTTTTAAAATTAAAATCTTTCTTTTGAAGCAATTCCACCTTTTGATTTGAGAATAGGGCTAATTCCCTCTCTGCAAAATCAATTTCAAGTTCACGCAGGGTAGCTGAAATGTTTGTATATCTTTCGGCTTTTTTAGCCTGTCTGCCAAGTGAATTAACTTTCTTTTCAACTTCGGAAACAATATCATTTACTCTTGCCATATCTGATTTTACTTCTTCTAATTTCCTCAGTGCAAGTCTTCTGCGAAGTTTATATTTATTCACCCCGGCAGCTTCTTCAAACATAGTTCTTCTTTCATCGGCTTTGCTGCTTAATATTGTTTCAATCATTTTTAACTCTATTACGGAATAAGCATTTGCACCGATACCCGTATCCATAAAAAGGTTTGTAATATCTTTTAGCCTGCAGATGTTTTTGTTCAGTAGATATTCACTTTCACCCGAGCGGAAAATCCTACGCGTTATTGTTACTTCGGAATATTCGGTGGGTAAAATTCCTTTATCATTTTGGATTGTTAACGATACCTCAGCCATTCCCATCGGCTTCTTGATTGATGTGCCGTTGAAAATAACATTCTCCATCTTGTCGCTTCTTAAAGTCCCGCTTCTTTGTTCACCAAGGCACCATCTTATGGCATCAACAATATTTGTTTTTCCGCAGCCGTTGGGTCCCACAATGGAAGTAACACCGTGATTAAAATTTATTACCGTCTTTTGAGCAAAAGACTTAAAACCAAATATTTCTAATCTTGATAAATGCAATTGTTTTTACTTTAATTGAATAATAGGGCTAAAAAATAAAAGAATGAAAATTTTAATTGATAGTATAGTAAAATCCCGCCAAAAATTGCTATAAATGTTAAGAAACTATAAAAATATACTTTCCCTGAATTAACATCAAAAATTACATAAATACCTTTCAATATTCTGTGAACCATCCACAAGAAGAACACAAAAATAAAAATATAAAGATAGGTGTTTAAATTTGCTATCTCGGCATTTAATACTCTAAATAATACGATCCCAACAGGTATCAGTAAAACCAATGGTAAAAAAGACCAAATAACCGTAAAATATATACTTGAAAAAAACACCCTGGTTTTAATAAATAATGAAAATAATTTAATTATTCCCATTATCAAGACTAAGAATATAATTGTGAAAAGCGTAAGCCAGATAATAGACATTAACGGATACCACGATAATGAACTTACCGTTTTAATTATACCCGGGCTGCCGAAAGAAATTAGTAGCCTTTCAAAATTAAAATTAGTTTTGAAGTAAAAGAGTAAATTGCTTATAAGCAACGAACCTGTGCCTGCTAAAATAAGTGCAAGTAAACCGGTGTGAAAACCGGATATCATTCTCTGATCCCGGACATCGGCAAAGAAATTATATGGTCTGAGTAAAGCTCTTGATGAATCTTCTCTGAATTTTCTCCCTGAATTTACAAGCACACCCATTCCCAAAGCAAGTATAAGTCCAAAGACAATAAAAAGCATTGGAGCCTGATCTGTTTTGCTACCGATGGGAATAGTTACTTTTTCGGTGTTACGGAATTTTGAATAAATAACTTTATACGCCATCGTTTTATATTTTTTGTCAATTCCAATAAGACCGATATTATATTTATTATTATCGGAATAACCTGAACTTAGAGAAGCGTAATCACCTGTGTAGTCAAACATTGAATTTATAAAGTATCCTGAGTTAACCGGCTTTTTGTAAGCTGAGATTAAATCTTCAAAATACTTTGCCTGAGCTTCAAATGTAAAAGGATTGGTATACCCGTTGCTGCGACCGGCATTTACCGTATACGTCGCTTCACTAATAAAGACTTTTCCTTTGCCCAATGTGCTGATTGATTTTTCAATTTCATTTCTTTTATCGGCAATTGATTCGTTAAAGAGTTCAATACCGTAAAGATCAAGATTGTTTATTTGTTTTAAGTTTAAATTTGAAAATGATGCATAGGTTAAAAAACTTGTTTCTGTTTTTACAATGCCTGCAAGATTTGATATCAAAGAAGTATGGCTATCCAGGTTTGCGTTATAACCGCTTCCAAGTCCAAATGCAGCAACAACATTATATTTTTTATATTCTTCCAAGTATCCTTTTAAATAAACTTCAATATTTGTTGAATAATTAATATCACTTGCAAAATGGGGTGGAATGTAATTAAGGGGAAGTTCAATAAAAACTAATAACCCATATTTTCTGGAAAGTTCCAGGAAATACGGATGCGGGATAGACTTAGAAAATCTTACGGCGTTAAACCCTGTTTGCTTAATGGTTTTTATATCGTCTTCCATTTCTTTATAACTTGCCATTGCCCCTCTGTCACCAAACTCCGGAAGATAAGTAACGCCTTTAATTTGGAAGTTTCTGTCGTTTACTACAAACCCGTTTTTACCGGATTTTACAGAAAGCATCGAAACATTCTGTTTCACTTCATCAATAATTTCTTTGTTTTTTAACAATTGAATAGTTGCGCTGTAAAAAACCGGATTGTCAGGTGACCAAACAATAGGGTTAAAAATTTTATAAGTATTGTTTATGACGGTGCTGATATTTTTCCCCGGGATAAAATCTTTAACCGGCAGATTAATATTTTGTCTACCGTCAGATGACTTTAGATTAATTTTTATTGAGTAATTTTTTTTGTTTGTTAAAGTATCGGCATTCGATTGAGAATTATTAAAAATAAATTTAGAAGAATATTTCAACCGTGCTGTATTATTTTTAAAATCTATATTGGTTGTAAAATCTATATCGTTCAAATAAGTGTTTGGCACAATTGAAATAAAAACATCTCTGAAAATACCCCCGAAGTTTTTAGGAAAATAAATTCTTTGTTTTAAAGGAATTGTACCTTCGGAAAGCTTGTATGATAATTTTACCCTGAGTGTATTATCGGCACCGCTTTTCAGAATATCTTTTGGAAGCTCAAAACTAAAAGGGAAAGTACCGCCTAAGTGTCTGTAAATTATATTGTTGTTAACGGAAAATTCTGCAGAATAGTTAACACCTAAAAAGTGAAGGATCAAAGTATGATTGTTTATTTCATTATCATTAAGTGTGAAAGACTTTTCAAAAATTAAACTTCCGTTACCGTCAAATTCCGAAGGTACAGAAACATTTACAGGTTTTGAATCGCTACCCGAAGGCTTTACCTGCCAATTACCATTTAAATTTATTATGCTTCTTGTTTGTGATATATCAAATAAGTCGGAAGTATTGACCGGTAATTTATATTGTGGTAATTCTTTAAATATAATTTGTGCCTGAAG
>DRJC01000005.1 GCA_011052365.1 Ignavibacteria bacterium | reverse complement strand
GTTAAATTATTACTTACCGAAAAATTTAATGTGGCTGTTCTGAGTTCGCAAGAAAATCCTATATTACCATTTGAAACTAGAATCCTTAAAGGAAATTTAACAGATAAGAAAAGCATTATTGATGCCACTAATAATGTTGATATTATAGTCCACTGTGCTAGTGATTCACGTAATTCCAAAGTTGTGGATATTGAAGGAACTAAAAATTTATTAGAAACAATTACTAACAGTAAATTTCAACACTTTATATACGTCTCAATAACAGGAGTAGATAAAAGTCATTTTCCGTACTATCAGGACAAATATAAAGTGGAAAAAATAATTAGAGGATCAAGCATTCAATGGTCAATTTTAAGAGCGACCCAATTTCACGATTTAATATTACATAGAATAATTAAACCCTTAGATAAAGGGATAGGTTCACCTATAAAAGTGCCTAAGAATATGCGATTTCAATCAATTGATAAAATAGAAGTTGCAAAAAGAGTAGTTGAATTAATAATAGAGGGACCAACAAATTCTACAATTACAATTGGCGGACCGGAAGTTCTTGCTATTGAAGAAATGGTACAATTATACCTTAATGCCTTAGGACGAAATGAAAAAATTGAATCTACTTTAAGTATAAATGAATTATACAATTTGTTTTCTTCAGGCATAAATCTATGTCCGGAATATACTTTTGGTAAAATAACTTGGGAACAATATATTAATAGCATTACAAAAAATAATAACAACGGATGACATTTTGCATAGTCTAACATTAAAGGAACTAATTAAAAAACCTGTGGAAAATTTGAAGAAGAGATATTGAGTATCCTTGGTAACATACTTTGGCTAATATTCGGCGGGTTAATAATCAGCATTGAATATTTTATAGCCGGACTGTTGCTTAGTTTAACAATAATCGGGATACCGTTTGGGATTCAAAGTTTTAAATTAGCAATTCTTGCTCTACTTCCCTTCGGACGGGAAGTTGTACAAAAACCTGAAACAAGCGGATGCCTTTCTACGTTTATGAATATTCTTTGGATTTTATTGGGAGGAATTTGGATTGCCGCCACACATTTGATTTTTGCTTTTCTTTTGGCAATAACAATTATAGGAATTCCGTTTGCAAAACAACATCTGAAATTGGCTTCATTGGCACTAACACCTTTTGGTCACGAAATTAAAGGATAAATAAATGAATGATAATTCTGTTATAAATAAACTATTTGCACATATGCAATGGGCGGACTCACAAATTTGGAACACAATTGAAAAAGATTCTGATATGAAAGAAAATGAAGATTTAAAAAAATTATTATATCATATTCATATTGTGCAGTTTGTTTTCTTACAAATATGGAAAAAAGAAAAATTTGAATATCCCAAAGTAGAAGAATTTGACAATTTAGAAGCATTAAAAAATTGGAGTATTGAAAACAACAAGAATATAAATGATTTTTTAGATAATGCATCGGATGAAAAAATAAATGAAATTGCAAATGTTCCTTGGTCTAAAAATTATGCAGAAAAAATTGGTAAAGATGTTGAGCAAATAACAATAAAAGAATCGATGCTCCAGGTTATCTCTCACAGTACTCACCACCGTGCACAAATAAACAAAAAATTAAAAGAATTAGGATGTGCTCCTCCAATGGTTGACTTTATCGTTTGGCTTTGGGAAGGTAAACCGCATATTTTATAGAGAAAAATGGAACAAATAAATAAAATAGATCGGATTAGATAAATGTCATATTTATATGTAAAATATAAGGTTAAAGATTTTAATAAATGATACAAAGTATTCAAATCACAAGAAGAAGCTCAAAAATAACACGGGTTAGTTGATTTGCAATTGTTCCGTGATCAAAATGATCCGAATGATGTAATAGTTATTATGAGAATTGAAAATATGGAAAATGCAAAAAAAATTATATCTGTTCCCTCTGCATATAAAGCAAAAGACGAATCCGGTGTTATTGATGAACCGGTATATTCATTTTTAGACAAAGTACAAGAAATAATTTTATGATTGTTTTCTTTGACGGAGTATGTAACCTATGTGAAGCATCGGTCAAATTTATTATCAAAAGAGATAATTATAAAAAATTTAATTTTGTTTCACTCCAATCGGTAACAGGTAAAAAGATACTTAAAAAACATCATTACGATAAAGAACAATTTGACACTTTTGTTCTATTGAAAAATGAAAAAATATACACCAAAAGTACTGCTGCTCTATTAATCTCAAAAGAGTTAAATGTACCTATAAAATTACTGTATGTTTTTATTGTTTTACCCAAATTTATACGTGACCCCGTTTATTTATTTGTATCAAAAAATCGATACAAATGGTTCGGTAAAAAAGAATCTTGTTTGATACCGACTCCGGAAATTAAATCAAGATTTTTAGAATAAAATATAAAATGTAAATAATTTAAATTGATAGTTATTTAATTGAATTGTAAATTAAACAAAAGATTAGTTCACTTCCTTTTTTATTAATTACACAGGAATAGAAGATGTCGTTATCAAAATTATTTTTAACAGAATTTGAACAGGAAATGGCTAATACTCGTAAAACAATCGAAAGGATACCCGATGATAAATTTGATTGGAGACCTCACGAAAAATCTTTTACTATGGGATATTTGGCAACCCATTTGGCAAATATACAATCTTGGGTAAATGTAACATTAAATATGGACGAGTTTGATATGTACCCAAAAGACGGAGAGGAGTTTGTACCACCTAAAGCTGAAAATAAAAATGAAGTGCTGGATTTGTTTGATAAAAACAACGAAGAAGCCAAACAAAGTTTGGCAAATATTCCGGATGAAAA
Source organism: Ignavibacteria bacterium (assembly GCA_011052365.1). Lineage (GTDB taxonomy): Bacteria > Bacteroidota > Ignavibacteria > Ignavibacteriales > Ignavibacteriaceae. The sequence continues at coordinate 864 of DRJC01000005.1, read as the reverse complement.
ATTTAATGAGAGTTGGAGTTTGTTATCAGGCGGAAATATAATTTTTACAATGCCCAAATCTGTTGTATTTAGAAATTTTGTTTTAAATCATACAATTCACCACAGGGCACAATTAGGTGTATATCTAAGATTGAATGATATACCTGTTCCGGCAATTTATGGTCCAACTGCCGATGAAGGGGAAATGTGAATTAGACAACTGCTAAATAATCGGGAGCAAAAAATGAAAATAAAGCAAATCTTTTTAATACCATTAATTTTGTTATTTGTACTTGGGTTTTCATCGTGCAAAAACAGCAACAATAATAATGACTATTTAAATTTCAAGACACCCGGTAAATACCAAGCCGGCGGTGTACAGATGATAAAATTAAAAGAGGGTTATAAGGTTTGGACTAAACGATTCGGCAATAGTCCGATGAAGGTTTTGTTGCTACACGGAGGACCGGCTTTTACTCACGAATATATGGAAGCCTTCGAAAGTTTTTTCCCAAAAGCTAATATTGAATTTTTTGAATACGATCAATTAGGTTCGTATTATTCAGACCAACCCGACAATGACAGCCTTTGGGTACTGGATCGTTTTGTTGAAGAAGTGGAGCAAGTAAGAAAAGCATTAGGGCTGAACAAAGATAATTTCTTCCTTCTCGGTAATTCTTGGGGAGGTATACTCGCAATGGAATATGCCGCCAAGTATCAAAAAAATCTTAAAGGATTAATTATTTCCAATATGACATCAAGCTTTGCTAAATATGTTGTTTATAACACCAAATTAAGAAACCAACTACGCCCCTCCCTTTTGGATTCATTAAAATATTATGAAGATAAAAAAGATTTCCAAAACCCGGTTTATTTAAATATGGT
>DRJC01000004.1 GCA_011052365.1 Ignavibacteria bacterium | reverse complement strand
TGGTTAAACTTTAATTGATAATTCAAAAAATAAAAATATTACGTCTTTTATCTTCTCTAAAAAAGAAAGAGTTCTTCCATTCTTTTAAGCAACGTGATTTTTGGATAAGGGTTGTTACCGTTATAGTAGTAGTCTATTTGGTTGTTATTAACCCGACGGCTATATATTTGGATTAAAATCAAGCGGCATACTTCATATCTTTATGGTTAAAATATTTTTTTACTCTGTCCTGATTATTCTGTAACATATCCATATGCTCTTTAATATGATTTTGTAGTTTATTTATATTCTTTGGAGCTGGTTTTTGAGATAGTCCTTGTTTTAAGTCACAGTTAAGGTATTCATCCGGATTCTTCTCTGGCGAATATGATGGTAGAAAAAACAATTCAATGGTCGTTTTGTTTTTCTCTACCCACTTCTTCACTATTTTAGAATGATGTACTTTTAGGTTATCTAAAATAAGATATATTTTTCTATCTCTATTCTTTATTAATTGACGTAGAAACTTAAGAAATCTATCAGCATTCATTGTTCCGGAATAAATCATAAATTCAACTTTGCCTTGATTTGTTACCGAAGAAATCATATTTGTCGAGAGTCTTTTTCCCACAGTCTTTCTGATTGGGGTTTTCCCTTTTGGGGCATAAGACCTACCGTGTTGGGAATTATTCTTTACTCCGGTTTCATCTGCCCAATGTATCTCGGCATTTTCACTTTTGGCTTTTTTCTTTATTTTCGGATAATCTCCATATAACCATTTTTTTACAGCTTTGGGATTTTGTTCATAGGCTTTTTTCTTTGGCTTTTGTGGACTAAAACCCCAAGAACGTAAATAATCTCCAGTTGTTGTTATTGCTAAAACTATACCTAACTCTCGTTCTATTAACTCCTTTACTGCTTTTCGTGTCCATAAAGCAAAGGGTAATTTTAATTGGTCCGGCATTTTATCAATAATCATATTTTGTATCTGCTTTTCTTGACTAGAGGAGAGTAGTTTTTTGTTTTCCGACTTTACTCCTCGTTTGGCTCCGACCAATCCCTTTGAGCCTTGTGCTTTGTAACATTTTATCCAGTTGGTGATGCTGTTTGCACTTACTCCAAAAATATTTGCTACATCTTTTTTCTTTTCTCCTTGTTCAACTAAGACAATGGCACGCTTTCGTATATTATCGCGTATACTATCTTCTACTGTTCTAAAATCTTGCTTTTCCATACCTAAAAGATACGAAAATATTATGGTATATCCAGAACTATTACCGTTGGGTTAATAATTACAGAAGTTCCCCCTTAAATTAATTTACTTTAAATCATTTTATCAAAATTAATTTTTTAGTAGAGACAAAATCGCCTGTTTTTAATGAATAGAAATATATTCCGCTGGCAAAACCGCTTGCATTGAAATTAACCTCATATACACCAATATTTAATTCTTTATTAACCAATGTTTTTATTTCCTCACCTAACACATTATAAACTTTTAATGTAACAAAACTTTGTTTAGGTATAGTATAACGAATTGTTGTAGATGGATTAAACGGATTTGGATAATTCTGTGACAGCGAATAAGAAGTTGGAATTGTTTCATCTTCTACATCAGTAATTATTCCAATTGTTAAAGGGTTATTTGTCGGTGCTAAGTCTATACTTCCCCCGGTTGCATCAATTGCTGTAATATTGGTTAAATTGAAATCTATATTAGTTGAAACCGGTATTGGCTTTTTAATTTTTAATATTAATTTAGCTATGATTCCGCTGCCGTTGTATCCACCGGATGTACTAGTTACTCCAACTTCAATGTGGTCGACAAAATTTTGGCCTATGACTATAGGATTACTACCCAAAAATGGACCGGCAGTAGTGCTTACACCTTCAATCAAAGTAGAATCAGACCAAGTTAGATTAAATGATGCACCGAGAAAAGATGTAACATTGTCAGGATCACCTACCTTAATATCAATTTCAAATTCCGAACCGGCAGTATCGGCGGTAAAACTATTACCGTTTACGGAAATCATACTAATAGAACCTGCAGCGTTTACTTTTCTAATTGATGTAAGTACTTTAATATTGCTTGTTGTATGTGTTTTATTATAGTTAAAACCTATAGCTAAAACATCTGCTGCATTTACAGTACCATCACCATTGCAATCAGCATAAATTGCATTATTTGGACTCCAAAGTGGGCTAGATTGACCTACCCACTGAATGTTTGCATTAGGCCTTACTGGACCCGTTTTGTTATAATATAAGCCCAAACGCAAGACATCTGCAGCACTTACAGTTCCATTATTATCTGCATCTCCTGGCCAAACGGTTAACCCGGTATTTAAAGTTATAGTAGAATTACCTACAGGTGTTAATGTTAACGAACTGCCGTCACTTTTTGTTGCCGTTATGTTTGATAATGAAAGTGTAATTACAGTATTATCCGGTGCACCAGCTGTAACTTTAAGAGAAAAACTTAAAACTATTCCGCTACCGGTAGTACCTCCCGTTGTTCTTGTCAAACCCGCTTCAATATGATTGGTAAATCCTCCTTGAACAACAGTAATCGGATTATTACCCAGAAAAGCGCCCGGTGTTGAAGATCCGGAATATCCAATATATTGGGTATTATCCCAATTAAGATTAAAAGAAACGCCGAGAAAATCATCCGGGGATTGTATGGCGTTTGGATCGCCAACTTTTATTTGAATTGGTATTAAAGTCCCTGTACTACCGCTTGCATTTTGTGTAACAGGGAGTATTGAGATAGAATTACCAGTTGTATTGATAACTACCTTTGGTGAAGGATCGTACCCGGTGTTATTACTCTCATCACTTTCCGATATAGCATTTGCAGCATCTGTATCTGTTATTACTCCAAGATAATAACTGCCGTTGGGTACACCGCTTACTATTGCAGCTAATGTATCAGAAGTATAACTAGCCCCGGCATTTAGTCCGGTATGTGTCTGTCTATCTATTAAATAATCCCCAGTTGAAATAATTGTATTAGTTGATAAATATATATCATTGAAGAAAGCACTTGTTATATTACCGGTTCCTTGATTCTTTACCGTGAATTTATACGTAATACCAGGTCCAGTAGCGTCCAGTACTTCTACATTTGTTACAACTAAATCAGGAGTTGGGGTTGTATTGATAACTACCTTTGGTGTAGCATCGTACCCGGTGTTATTACTCTCATCACTTTCCGATATAGCATTTGCACCATCTGTTATTACTCC
>DRJC01000003.1 GCA_011052365.1 Ignavibacteria bacterium | reverse complement strand
GTGTTACCCGAGGGATCACTACGCTACGTTTCGACGGGCATACGGGTGAAAAACACACCGTTATGTTACCAAGTTATTCGTTGATTTGAACGTATTTTAGTATTGAATTTTATTTGAGAAATGGCTATAATACGGCTATGCAAAACAATATCTAAAAAGGCGAAAGATTATGGGCAAAACAGTAACAGTTAGGGCAATGATTGACCCAAAGAAAAAAGAAAAAGTTTCTAAAATACTTTCACGTTTAGGAATAAACCATTCTGAGGCAATAAATATATTCTATAGCTTAATCGAAGAATACAAAGGTCTTCCTTTTAACATTCAACTTCCATCGAAGGGAACTCCCAACAATAATATTAGCCCGGAGGTTTTAACTTCCTTAAAGGAAAGTGTCAAAAAAAATTATCGTCTTGGCGAATTGTTGGCTAAATGAAAAAATATTTAACCAAGGATGAAGTCGTTGTTATTCACAAAAATTTAATTGATGAGTTCGGTGGATTACACGGCATAAGGGATAATAATTCACTTGAATCTGCTGTAATGCGTCCACAAAGCTGATATTACAAGGACATTTACGAAGAAGCGTCTGCGTTAATGGAAAGTTTGGCTTCAAACCATTCCTTTGTTGATGGCAACAAAAGAATATCATTTTTTGCAACAGATGTTTTCTTACGAATGAATGGATATTATATTGATTGTGAAACAGAAGAAGCATATAAATTTTTCATCGAGAACTTAGAGAAGAACACTTTCCGTTTTAATAATATTTTAAATTGGTTAAAAGAAAATTCTCGTTCTCTAAAATAAAATTGTGTGCAAAGCCGGTAACATAACGTTATAAAGAATTTATTTCGAAACCCCCAAAATAAAAAGCATCAAGGTAAACCTGCCGACTAATGCCAAAGACGTTCGTTTGAATAATCCGGTGTTTTCCAGAGGGAATCACTACGTGATATCTAAGCCCCGCCTTCATTCTGCAAACTTCGTTGGACAGAACGGCTTATCGGCACGTCGTTATGTGTCTGAGAAATTTTAAAATAAATCGGAATGTGAGCCTGTTCTTTCTAAAATTAATACGTCGTCGGTAGCTCGATAGATTAATATCCAATCCGGTTCAATGTGGCAATCACGATGGTTGTTAAATTTTCCACCCAATGAATGGTCTTTGTATTTTTGCTCTAACTTCTGATGACTCAATAATTTTTCTATAACAACTGTTAATTTTGATAATTTCTTTTGTTGCTTTTTTATTTTCTTGAAATCTTTTTTGAATTGAGTCGTATAAATTAGTCTCAATTATCAAGTTCCTCTATCAATTGTTTTGTGTCTGAAACTTCGTGGAGTTCTTCGCCTCTTTCAGATTTTAATAGAGTATCTCTTGTTAATTTATTAGGAATTTTTATTTCAAAAGGGATCCCCTTATTCAACGATACTTGAGTTAGGAACAAACTAATTGCTTCGGACATACTGATATTTAATTTACTTAATATTTTTTGTGCTTTGGTTTTGACACTTGGGTCAATCCTTGCTTGAATAACTGCTGATTTAGGCATAATAAACCTCTAAATATATGTAATGACATTTGCAGTACAAATATGAAAAAAATATTTTTTAAAATCAATAATTTTGTAGCCAATTTAGCATTAAACACACAACGTTTTTCCATCCGACCCCGAGGCGGAGCGAAAACGGTGCAGCTTTTCCGCCAATGGCAAAGCCACTCCTTTGGAGAAAGACGGCGGACAGGTTCGGTGTTTTTAGGTTTGGTTTTGCAAAAATAAATTGTAGTTAAACAGTATTCTGTTACATAAATTTTAAAATAATTATCCGCCTGCGTAAAAACAACTTCGGCGGACAGGTTGGCATTAGTTTTTCATTCCAATATTGTTGTACAGGGGCGGGCCCTCCTACGCTTCGGCGGGCAGGCGGGTGAAAAGCCACGCCGTTATACACTATATGTAAAACTAACTTATATTTTTCACAGGATAAGAATTAAATAATGAATAAGTTTAATAATAAAAAGATACCATAACCTATTAGACATAAGGGAATTAAAAATATTTTAACGTTGTCATATGAAATAATTATCTTTATTTTGAGAATAAAATATGCAGGATATTTTACGAATAGGATTTGGTATTCTGCAAATTAATAATAAGGTTATGCTAAAAAGATGAGAAGGTGAAATGTGGAATTTGAATGGGATCGAAGAAAAGCAAAATCCAACCTGAAAAAACATGGTATTTCATTTCAGGAAGCTGCTACAGTTTTTGGTGATACAATGTCTATCACATTCGACGATCCGGACCATTCCGTCAATGAGGCATAGACTTTTGACATTTGGATTATCGAGGACTGGTAAACCAATTATTGTTTCTCATACTGAAAGGGGTGAATCTATGAGGATTATAAGTGCAAGACTGATGACGAAACGAGAGAGGAAAATATATGAAGAAGACTAATAAAACAGACGAAATGAAGAGTGAATATAAAAGGGAAAACCTTGGTGTTGGTGTTCGCGGAAAGTATTACGAAGCATATAAGGAATCCCATAACATAGTTTTGCTTCAACCTGAAGTTGCAAAAGCGTTTCCGACAGAAGAATCCGTAAACAAAGCCTTGAAATCCTTAATCAAGGTGGCTCAAACATCAATTGGTTCAACCAAGCACTCCAGCCGATCCTAAAACCGCTATGCGATTTTGGGCAGCTACTTGCCCTTGCCCGTTAGGCTTCTAAAATGTTAGCAAATAATAATTTATTATAATTTTTTCATGCTAAAAGTTAGTGATGAGAATTTTTCATTCTTATATAAATGGTTTTTGTTACCCTTGCAATAACTCTCCCCTTTTCGTCAGTAATGTCCGTTTCAAATTGCGGAAAGAATTTATTCCCATCTTTTGTATTTTCTTTTATTTCATTTAACAGTTCTTCTGTTATCTTAAATTCTGCTTTAACTGTACCGCGACCGGGTTTAAGAAATTTAATACAACTGTTCTGGTCCCAGACAAGGTAATCCTTGCCGAGATTATTGATAAGCATTATCATTAAAAATGGGTCGGTCATTGAAAAAAGGTTTCCACCGAAGTGAGTGCCGACATAATTTCTGTTGTACCAGTGTAGTTTCATTTTGACTGTGATTTGCCTGTAGTCCGGTGAGATGTGTGCTATTTTAATTCCCGTAAATAAATACGGCGGATAAAAATTTATGAGCAGTTTGAAGAGTTTGTAGTGCATTTATTTAAATCTAAATGTGAACCGAATTTACTGTCATCTTAAAAGAAGTATTCGGTCTATTTTTCTTTGTGGACACAAGTAAAAACTATAAATGAGTCTGCTCTAAAAAGGTATGTTTAACAAAATTATGTTTTGTTTGTGTTCAAAATTTTGACCCGATGTTCTCACAATTAACCTTTTTAGACCTGCCTATGCCGAAACGGCTACGTGCAGGCAGGTTCGACTCATAAATGTTTCTTGATTCGAATTATCTTCTTCTCTTTCGTTTACCTTTTTGACTCTCATTTTTTTTCTTAAAATTGTTTC
>DRJC01000002.1 GCA_011052365.1 Ignavibacteria bacterium | reverse complement strand
TATTAATGAAGGACCATAAGCAAAAGCAGGTATTATTGAAATTAATGGAGCAAAAAATAAAGCCAATAAAAATAGAAAAGCCGTTACCACAGCGGTAAACCCGGATCTACCCCCTGCTTCAATCCCCGTAGCAGATTCAATAAAAGTACCGGTTGTTGTTGTACCGAGCAAAGCTCCCACAACGGTAGCCAAAGCATCACAAAGCATAGGTTTTTCTATCTCGGGCAAATTACCGTTTTCGTCCAATAAATTTGCTTTGAATGACAAGCCCAATAATGATCCCATTGTGTCAACAAAGTCCATGACAAATACAGTTAAAATAACGGCAAAAAATCCCCAACTGAGAGCACCGGAAATATCAAGTTTAAATAATGTGGGAGAAAGATCGGGGGGAAGGCTTACCCATTGAGCCGGTAATTTTGTAAAACCGAATATAATTGATATGAAAGTAACACTGAGTATCCCGATTAAGATAGAACCTTTTACTTTTTTTATCATCAAAAGTCCGATTAAAACAAAACCCAAAATTGAAAATAAAATTTGAGGCTGATAAAAGTTACCGACCTGAACGGGCGCTCCTTGAACACCTAATATAACAATACCGGATTCATTCAAACCAATAAACGTAAGGAATAAACCGATTCCTACGGCAAATCCTATTTTTAAACTTTCAGGTATTGAATTTGCAAGCCAGCCCCTTATTTGAAATACTGTTAATAGAGTAAATAAAACTCCGCCAATGAATATTGCACCAATTGCAGTCTGCCAACTATAGCCTAATACCTTTACAACAGTGAAGGCAATAAATGCATTTTCGCCCATATAAGGTGCTATGGCAAATGGTCTTTTTGCATAAACACCCATAGCCAATGTTCCGAAAAATGCACTTAAAATAGTAGCTGTTACAGATGCACCAAAAGGGATCCCTGCTGATTCAAGAATTTTAGGGTTAACAATTATTATATAACCCATTGTTAAAAATGTGGTAAAGCCGGCAATTATTTCCTGCTTGTAAGAGGTGTTTAATTCGTCAAAGTGAAAGAATTTTGCAACCATAACAAACCTTTTATTAATTATGACTTTTGTAGGAGTTTAACACTTTTCAAAAATCTATAAATCGATAATTGTAAAACTATTTTATGATACAAAAATATTATCAATAAATTAAATGTAAAAGTAATGTATAAATTAATTGATATAGATATAATTACTTCATTAGCACTAATTTTTTAGCATCGGTAAAAATTACATTGTTTGTAACGGAAACTGCTTTAATTTGTGAAAAATAAACACCGCTGGGGAAATTCAAAGCATTCCACTTTGTACTATAATATCCTGCAGACTGAATACCGTTAAATAATATTTCAACCTGTTCGCCAAGTAAATTGTAAATTATTAAACTAACCTGACTTTCTTTTTGTATACTATATTTGATTGTTGTACTTGGATTAAACGGGTTGGGATAATTTTGTTCCAAAACAAATTCTGCCGGGAAATTTTTCTCATCACCTATACCATTTACAATAATGGAAAAAGTAACTGATGTTGTATCCCAACTTCTAATTTTGTTAAACACTTTTTGAGTAACCGTATACTGACCGTTTAAGTATGTATGTACCGGGTTTTGTTGTGTTGATGAACTACCGTCACCAAAATTCCATAACCAGGCATCTGTACCAATTGATTGATCAGTAAATGTAACCTGGTTTCCATTACTATTTTGATAAGTAAAATCTGCTGTCGGTTTATGTATATTCCATAGGAAGTAGGTGGACTTAGTAACAACCGTATCCCAATAAGCATTAGGTGCCGGGTTCCAATTTCCATTTGACACGCCGTAAAACTCATGACCTTGACCAGGTACAAAATATGTTTCCTTTTCAAAACCTAAATTTGACATACGCTTGTTAATTGGATTGCTTCCATAAGTCGGTGGAAATACCGGTAAATTAAATGGCGAACCGACATTAAAAGGAACAACATTATCTGCTGTACCATGAACGAGCAAAACCGGTCTACCATTATCTGTTGTTTTAATTAAAGTAGTGTCTTGTAAAGCTCCCCAAAGAGAAATTATTGCATCGGCATTAGCACCGTGAACATATTGCGGCTCGATTGAGTCAAGTGTTCCTAAATCAGGACCGTCATCAAGCGTTGGTGGAATGTGAGATATTTTAAAGGAACCGGCAGGTCTTTCATTTTCTTCATTCATAAAAAGGTTATGCAAAGCCATAAACGCCCCGGCACTGCTGCCTAAAAAATAGACGTAGTTTGTATCAATTTTATATGTTGCTGCTTTTTCTTTAAAGTACCTAATTGCTGCACGACTGTCCTGTAAAGCTCTGTAAACCGAACGTTCGCCGCTAACACTACTTGCTGCGTTCATTCCAAGCCTATATTGAATGGTTGCAGTAACATATCCTTTAGCGGCAAATATTCTGCTGAACTCCATCATATCATCATTTTCTTTTGTACCTGAAATAAAAGCACCGCCGTGTGCAAAAATTATTAAAGGTCTGTTATTTAGGGTATCACCTTGGGGTTCGAAAAGATTAAATTTAAGTTCCGAAGAGTGAGTGGAACTTTCACCTAAATATGGAGCATTTAATTCCGGGGCAGTTGCATAGGTTATATCAGTATAAGATTGGATAGGAGTAAATATTGAATCAACATATCTGTAACCTTGAGCAAATATGTTGTAGTTAATTAACAATAGGATTAATATAGTCTTTTTCATTATACATATCCTAAGATTGTGTATGGAAGTTTATTTCAACTCAAAATAATCCATTTTTTCCACGTCTTCAAAAGTTATTGTTGTTAGGTCCTCGTTGCTTAAATCGGGAAGTGTTAAGATCCTTTCTTCCTGGTTGCTGATCGCTTTGTAAAGGATGTTTCTTACCGTACGTGCATTACCGAAGTTTTTATCTCTTTCGTTATAAAGTCTTGTAAATATATCAAGAAACAACTGCCAAGCACCTTCATCAAGTTGATAACCATTTTTGCCGCTGATAATAAGTGCAATCTCAAGCATTTGTCTTGGTGTGTAATCTTTAAATGAAAAGTAATTTGTAAAACGTGATTGCAGACCCGGGTTTGAATCGATGAACTCTTTCATTTCATTAGTGTAACCGGCAACAATAATTACAAACTTACCCTTGTAGTCTTCCATTCTTTTTATAAGTGTATCAATAGCTTCCTGTCCAAAATCGTTGCCGCCCCTTGCAAGTGAATATGCTTCATCAATAAACAATGTTCCGCCCAAAGCTTTTTCAACTACGGCTTCTGTTTTGGCAGCGGTTTGTCCTATGTAACCTGCAACAAGCCCTGTTCTGTCAACTTCAACCAAGTGACCTTTTTCCAATACCCCCATCTCTTTGTAGATTTTGCTTAACAGCCTGGCAATTGTTGTTTTACCCGTTCCGGGATTTCCCATAAAAACAGAATGGAGATTTTTTGGAATAACCTGCAGTCCTCTTGCCTCACGCAGCTTTGCAACCTTTAAACTGCTTATTAGTTTTTCGACAGATTTTTTTACATTTTCCAGTCCCGTAAGTTCTGAAAGTTCATTTAAATATTGGTCGAGAAGATCTGCATTGCCGACAATATTTACCTTGGTTTTTTTAATTCTGTCTGAAACTATTTTTTCAACGTCTTCCTTTGTAATTAATTCTATTATTTCATCGTTTCTTTTTTCGGATGGAATATCTGCGATTCTTAAAAGATGTGTTCTAAGTATTTCTTCGCTTAAATTTCTTATTAGTCTTGCATTACCGAAACTTTTATCCCTAACTCTGAAAATTTCATTGAAATATTTTTTTAACGGATCAATCGTGGATTTGTCTAATTTGTGTCCTTTCGTTTCAATATAATTGTTCATTATTTCCTGAAGTTCATCAGGAGTAAAATCATCGAATACCAATTCCTTTGTGAAACGTGATTTTATACCGGGATTGCTTTGCAGAAAATTTTTCATTTCTTCTGTGTATCCTGCGGCAATAACTACAAACCTGCCTTTATCATCTTCCATTCTTTTAAGTAAGGTATCAATTGCTTCCTGACCGAAATCCGAACCGTTGTTATCGGATTTAATCAAGCTATAGGCTTCATCAATAAAAAGTGTTCCACCTATTGCTTTGTCAATCATTTCCTTTGTCTTTTGTGCGGTTTGACCTATGTACCCTGCAACTAATCCTTGCCTGTCCGTTTCAACAAGGTGACCTTTCGGTAATATCCCCAAAGCGGAATAAATTTCGCTGAAGATTCTTGCAACGGTTGTTTTGCCGGTTCCGGGGTTTCCCAAAAAGACAAAGTGCGAAGAAAATTTATCAAGCAGATTTTCACCCTGTTCGCTATAGAGTCTTGCTAATTTTACGAGTTCGGTAATTTCTTTTTTTACCGACTCAAGTCCTGTTAAAGTATTTAATTTATCTAACGCTTTTTTCAGGTTCTCTTCATCAATACCAATATTTACCGCACCTTTAATATTTGTTTTTAATACGGATTTTATATCTTCGGGACAAATTGTAGACATTACTTCTTTAGTTCTTTTTTCAGTAGGAATTTTTAAATACCTTTTACTTAGTTGAATCTTAGCTTCGCTGAAAATTTGTCTAACCAATCTTGCGTTGCCGAAAGTTTCATCACGATTTCTGTATTGTTTTGTAAGTTCTTTTTTAAGTAAAACTTCAGCATCATCTTTTATATGGTAATCTTCCTTTTGGGCAATTTGTTTGAAGATTAGCAGAAGTTCATCCGGAGTGTAGTCATCAAAGTTAAACACATGAGCAAATCTTGATTTTAGCCCGGGATTTGAATTTATAAAAGATTGCATTTTATCGGGATAACCGGCAGCAATAACTACAAATTCACCTTTTCTGTCCTCCATTCTTTTTAGAAGAACATCTATTGCTTCCTGCCCAAAATCTTGCGGGTTATCCGGTTTGATCAAGGTATATGCTTCGTCAATAAAAAGTAATCCGCCGATGGCTTCATTAATAACCTTTTCGGTCATTTGGGCTGTTGCACCAATGTATTGTCCGACTAATCTTGTTCTGTCAACTTCAATAACGTGTCCGTTTTGCAGCAGTCCCATAGCTTTGAAAATTTTACCCATCAGCCTGGCGATTGTAGTTTTGCCTGTTCCGGGGTTTCCAAGAAATATTGTATTTACAGAAATATCTTCATTAGTTTTTAGACCCGATTTTTCCCTGTCACGAATAAATTCAAGATAGGAAACAAAATCCTTCATTGACTGCTTAACACTTTCCAATCCAACGTAATTGTCCAAATCATCAAGCAATTCTTGTAATGATTCTGTTTTAGTTGGTTGTTTTTCTTTTTCTTTTATTTCTTCAGGTACCTGTGTGACAGGTAGATCTAATTTTTTTGAATCTTCTTCCTGGTAATATGTTTCTTCAAAGTTTACAACATCACTGTTCCCGATTGCAAACCATCTTGAACAAACTTGTTGATTATCCAAATAGATATCTACACTACCCTGTCCTCTGCACCAAAAGCCCGGGGTTTCGGTTCCCCAGCTTTGTACAAATTCAATGATCTTCCAATCTTTTTCCATTGTCAACAAAAATTGGTGGCTTCCTACTTCAACACCGTTTAGTGTCCAGGCTGCCAGACCATCAATTTCTACGGTTTTATTTGAGAAAAAGGGATTCTCTAAAACAACTTCAACTCCGACATAATTTGTAGAATCTTCATTGAATTCTAAAAGGTATGTCCTTTTTTCAGTTCTTAAATTTTCCGTTAAATTATAGGTCTTTGCAGAAATTACATTAAACAAACGGTTCTCAAATTTTACAAAATCGGTTCTGTAATTGTTTTGATCTTCCGCTAAAGTAAGTGACGGATTATCATCAGTTTGCGGGCAGGCTTTTAATATTCTTATGTAAATACTATCATAATACTTATCACCGCTTAAATTAGGTTTTAGTTCTTCGGCTAAGTAATGAGCCTGTCTTATTTGGAACATTCCGAAAAGGGATTCCAACTGCATAATATACGCTTCGGTAAATTCATCCTTAAGGGAAGGCGTATCTAAAATATTTTTTGAGCACCACAAGGAAAACCAATATTCTTTTTGCTTAAGTGCAAGCAAGCCTTCTGTTAAATAGGATCTTTTTTTTGTGAAAATGCCTTTTAAAAAACCGTCACTGTAACCGAGGGTTAATTGCAGCCATCTTTTAATTTGGAGTAACTGTTCATTTTCATTTTTATCAATTTTTAATGCTCTCTCAATTTCTTCCAAACCTTCAAAGTATCTACCGAGTCCCGCAAGTGCACGTGCTTTATTTAGATGTGCCCAGGAAAGCAAGTTGGGTTTTTTAGAAATTGCCCAGTCTAAATCTGCAAGGGCACCTTCAAAAACGCTCATTCTCATTAAAAGATAGCCCCTGTATAACCTTGGATTTACATCTTCGCCGCCCAGTTCAACTGCAAGGTTAGCCATTTCCATAGCTTCGGCAGGTTCACCGTTTTCCAAATATGCCCAGGCAAGGCAGGAAGCAGCGTTAAAATCATTTGAATTTTCTTCGTGTAATTTTTTAGCTGTAGTAAGCGCCATTCTGTATCTTCCCTGGCGCAGATGGTCATAAGCTTCTTCTAAAATTGTATTATAATCTTCAGAAATCTTTTCCATATAAGATTAAATTTATTATGATTTTTATAATTTACTAAACTTAATTTTTTATCTTACATTCTAAAATTAATAAAACTATCAATAGGATGTTCAAATAATAAGATAAAAAATGATGAAAAACTTTAAAGATTACATAGGGTTATTTACCGATCACTATGAGTTTACAATGGCTCAGGGTTATTACCTTGACGGCAGGGTAGAGGCTAAAGCTTGTTTCGATTACTTCTTCCGTAAAAATCCGTTTAATTCGGGTTATGTTATTTTTGCAGGGTTAAATGATTTTTTGGATATGCTTTCTAATTATCAATTTAATAACGAATCGATTTCACATTTAAGAAGAATAGGCTTCGATAATAATTTTCTCAAATACTTAAAGGAATTTAAATTCAAAGGAAATATTTACGCACCGAATGAGGGAGAAGTTATATTCAGCAATGAACCGGTTTTACGAGTGGAAGGCAACATTATTGAAACCCAATTAATTGAAAGTTTGTTGTTGAATGTTTTGAATTTCCAGTCCTTGATTGCAACCAAAGCTGCGCGCATTCGTTATTCGGCAGGTGATAGATTAGTTATGGATTTCGGATTGAGACGGGCACAGGGACTTTCTGCAATTCACGCAACCAGAGCCGCAATAATCGGGGGATTAAACAGCACATCAAATGTTTACAGTGCTTTTAAATATGATCTTTTATCATCGGGAACGTTGGCTCACTCGTGGATTCAAAGTTACGGTGACGAACTCACGGCATTTAGAAAATATGCGTCGGCATTTCCGAAAAATTGTATTTTATTAGTAGATACTTATAATACTTTAAAAAGCGGTTTGCCT
>DRJC01000001.1 GCA_011052365.1 Ignavibacteria bacterium | reverse complement strand
TTATTCTCATAAAGACAAAGCTTCACCTTATCGTTACCGATTATTTGTGAGTCTTCATCCGGCTGTTCTTTTTTTACTTCAAAGCCGAATATTTCTTTGTAAAAAATTACTGTTTCTTTAAGACTTATTACTTCCAAATTTAGGTGATCAATTCCGTCTGTAATTAATTGCATATTAAATCCTTACTATTAAATATAATATTTACAAATCTAAAATTTTAATTTTCTCATTCCGATATGACAAATAGCAAAATCATATTTTACCGGATCTTTGGGATCAAATTTTTTAAGATTGTTAGTAATTTCTTCGGCCATATTCCAGTTTACATTTTTCTTTTTAGTTAGTTTTAATCCTTTACATATTCTTGCAATGTGTGTATCAACAGGTATTATCAATTTGCTTTTATCAACTTCACGCCACAATCCTAAATCAAGTTCATCTTTGCGAACCATCCATCTTAAAAACAAATTCATTCTTTTACATACGCTCCCCTTTAACGGCAACGGAAACATAAATTTTATACCTTGTGTCATGTTCTCTTCACCCAATAAATTATTAGAGAATTTCAACATATATTTTGAAAAAGATTCCAAGGCAGATTTAATGTTATACGCCTTTGGATCATAATTAGATAAGAATATATTTTCCAATGAATTTGGTTTTGAATAAATATTCTTTAACAAAAGAAGAAGATTTATAATATCTTCATCGGTAAAAAACCTGTGGACAATTCCTTTAAAGTCTCTTTTTATTACAGCTTTATTTTTTTCTATTAAGTAATTAGTAGGGTGTTCACCCAATATCAAAGTTATTTTGTTTAATGTGTTAATTATCTGCTTAATATTTCCGTATGCAAAAATTGAAGAAATAAAGGCAATAAGTTCAATATCATTTTTCTTTTTATATTTATGCGGAAATTGAAGTGGATCCGGCTCAAGCTTAGATTTGTCAAAGGCTTTGTAGTGATATTCAAGTTTCTGTTTAAGTGCTTTGTCCAATTTAATTTTCTTTTTTTATTGTAAATTATAATTTAATTATCTTAATTATCAAATAAGATATTCGTATATAAAAATAGGTATAAAATGAAATTTCAATGTAGACATATATTAATGTTAATTATTTTGCTGACAGCAGTATCATATTCCCAACAGATAAAATTATACGGTACCCTTAGACCGGGTAATTTAATTGTTGGTAAAGCAGACAATGCAAAGGTGGTTATACTTGATAATAAGACATTAGCTTTAGATACATCCGGAGTTTTTATTTTTGGCTTTGACAGAAATGCAAAAGGGACACACATTTTAAAGGTTATATTTAAAAACAAAAAATCCGTTAGTAAAAAATTAAAATTAAAAAGAAGAAAATATAAAATTCAACGCATAAACAAGATGAAACAAGCGCTTGTTACTCCTCCAAAATACGCTCTTAAAAAGATTAGACTTGAAAGTAAAATGATGAAAGAAGCAAGAAGTAAAGTCGGCAAGTTAAAAGTTCCGTACTTCGAACAAGGATTTATTCGTCCGGTTAAAGGAGGTAAATTAACGGGTGTTTTCGGGAGTCAAAGAATTTTGAACGGTATTCCTAAATCACCCCATAATGGTTTAGATATTAGTGTCCCGAAAGGAACTCCTGTTAAAGCTTCAGCCGGAGGTAAAGTTTTAATTGCCGGTAATAAATTTTATTACAACGGAAATTTTGTTTTGATAGATCACGGGTTTGGGTTAACTACGGTCTATTTACATTTTAACAAACTAAATGTTAAAACAGGACAAACGGTTAAAAAGGGTGATATCATTGGTTATGTAGGTACAACAGGCAGATCCACCGGTCCTCATCTGCATTGGGGTGTAAAATGGTACAATAAAAGAATAGACCCAATGAGTCTTTTAAATTTAAAACTTCCCAAAAATATTAAGAACCGATAAGTTTCATCATTTCTTAGTTTACTTCGTCTTCGGACAGGCAATGACAGATAAAAACGTTTGTCATTGATATAAATGCTACATATTGCCTTGTCATATTGTAAAAACATTAGTGTTATTGCCTTGTATAAATTTAATATTATGTATCTTTTTATGAAAGAAAAGAAACTGAACCTTGGAATCAGGGTATCAACCGAGAATTTTTCTCATTATAATCCTATTGATGTATACCCGCTCTACGTTGTTGAAAACATTATCAATGATTAGTCAACTTTTAATCAACATTGGATTGGGTACGTCCATCTGCAGCACATTAGGGATATATACGCTATCTAAATTGGTTTTCGGATTTTACAATTATCTTCCTCTCCTGTCAGCAATGCTGTCAACTTAAGGAATATGTAGTAAATTATAATGTGGCTAAAGCCAAAATGCCTTTATAAATTCTTGAACCGTCCGTTAAAACGGACGGCAATGTTTGAAATATTAATATTTCCGTCACATTTATGTGACGGTTTATTCACTTGAAAACATACCTGGGCTTTAGCCCCATTAACTTATTTGCTAAGTTGACAGCATTGCTTTTTAAGAGAGGGGGACCGAGGGGGTGAGTTCTTGAAACTTCCCAAAAAATATTAAGAACCGATAAGTCTCATCATTTCTTGAACGGCTTCTTTCAGTCCTACAAAAACAGCTTGCGCAATTACGGCTTGTCCAATGCTCACTTCATCAATTCCTTCTAATTCTCTAAATATTTTTATATTCTGATAATTTAATCCGTGCCCTGCATTTACACCGAGCCCTAATTTCCTGGCGTGATTTACTGCGCCTCTTATTCTTTCCAATTCATCAAACCGTTCTTCCTCCGACTCAGCATTTGCAAAAACGCCTGTATGTATTTCTATAAAGTCCGCACCAATTTCAGCAGACGCATCAATCTGATGTATATCCGGTTCAATAAAAAATGAAACTTCAATGTTTGCATCTTGAAGACGATTTGTTGTATCTTTCAACAATTCAATTTGGTCTAAGACATTTATACCGCCTTCCGTTGTTAGCTCTTTTCTTTTTTCAGGAACAATGGTTGCCAGTTCCGGTCCAACATCACACGCAATTTGAATAATCTCTTTGGTGGCAGCCATTTCCAAATCTAATTTTGTTGAAATTAATTCCCGAAGTAGGCGAACATCTCTCTCATTTATATGTCGTCTGTCCTCTCTCAGGTGAACAACAATCCCGTCTACACCTGCTTGTTCTGCTAAAAGTGCTGCAGTAATGGGTTCCGGCTGTGATTCTCCCCTGGCATTTCTTAATGTTGCCACGTGGTCAATATTTAGTGAAAATTTCATGCTTAAATTCCTTTTTTAACTATTACAAATATAATTTATTTTAGCACATTTTGAAAAACTTAACGTTTATTTAACAAATAACTCTTGACAGAATAATTTAAGAGTATTAAATTAGCACTCGACAAATAAGAGTGCTAATAATTTTTTATAAAATTCAAAAAATAAAAGGAGTAAAAAATGGCTGATCTAAAATTAAAACCTTTAGCTGACAGAGTTATTGTAAAACCTATGGAAGCTGAAGAACAAACAAAAGGGGGAATTATTCTCCCTGATACCGCAAAGGAAAAACCTGTTGAAGGAACTGTAGTTGCTGCCGGTCCGGGCAGAATATCCGACGACGGTAAAGTAATCGCTATGGAGATTAAAAAGGGAGACAAAGTTTTGTACGGTAAGTATAGCGGTTCAGAGGTTACAGTTGAAGGAGAAGATTATTTAATTATGCGCGAAAGTGATATCTTCGCTATTATTGGTTAAAAATAACAAACAAAAAACTGGAGAAAATAAAATGGCAAAATTAATTGAATATGACAGCGAAGCTCGCACAAAAATTAAAATAGGTGTTGACAAGCTTGCTAATGCTGTTAAGGTTACGCTAGGTCCGAAAGGACGTAACGTTATTTTGGAAAAAAAATTCGGCGCACC